>DATKSX010000285.1:0-9627 GCA_035531415.1 Chitinophagaceae bacterium | reverse complement strand
CCTGCACAGATCAACCGCAGGATCTATGGGTATATCCAGACAAAAGATGCCACCACAGTGGCCAAAATCTTCCTGTTCCCCATGAACTCCTGGCACCTTTATAATCATTTTGAGAATGGTAAATCTGCTGGCGGCCAGATCAAATATGTCCGCCTGTTCACCCTGATCGGGTGGATCATTCTGATCATTGCCTGCATAAATTTTATGAATCTGGCCACAGCCCGTTCCGAACACCGGGCCAGGGAGGTAGGGATCCGGAAGACCCTGGGTTCCGGCCGGGGAAAGCTGGTCAGGCAGTTCATCTCGGAGGCGATGGTTATGTCACTCTTATCAACGGCCGTGGCCATCCTGATCGTGATCCTGGTGCTTCCGGCCTTTAACCAGCTGACTGGCAGGACCCTCGAGTTCAGACTATTTTACCTGCCCCACCTGGCCGGGCTGGTTGCCATCGCCCTGGTATGCGGTCTTGCTGCCGGAAGTTACCCGGCTTTTTACCTTTCTTCCTTTCGTCCCGTGAAGGTTTTAAAAGGGGTCCGGCTGAGCCCAAAGGCAGGATTGATCCGAAAAGGACTCGTGATCACCCAGTTTTGCGTTTCCACCATTTTGATCATTTGTACGATAATCATTTTCCAGCAGATCCGCCACGGAAAGGACCGGGACCTGGGCCTGGACCGTCAGAACCTGATCGATGTCCCCCTGCGGGGAGATATGTCCAGCCATTTCGAGTTGCTTCACCAATCCCTCGTTTCCACCGGACTGGTGAAAGATGCCGCCCTTGGGGCAAACGAAGTCTTTTCCCTGGGAAGCAATGGCGGAGGTTTCTCCTGGC
This sequence comes from Chitinophagaceae bacterium, assembly GCA_035531415.1. Lineage (GTDB taxonomy): Bacteria > Bacteroidota > Bacteroidia > Chitinophagales > Chitinophagaceae > JANWKA01. The sequence continues at coordinate 8,798 of DATKSX010000285.1, read as the reverse complement.
CCGGCAAAGATCCTTCAAAAGATGTCCTGATCACCCAGGAGCAGGTGTCTCCCGGGTATGTGAAGACCCTGGGCATGCACCTGGCCTCGGGCAGGGAATTTTACCCTGACGCCCAAACTGACAGCAACGATATCATCATCAATGAATCCCTGGCCCACCTGATGGGTAAAGAAGGGGTGGTTGGTCATTACCTGATCCGTTCCTCCCAACGCTGGAGGATCATTGGGATCCTGAGGGATTTCGTCTACAATAACATGTACCAGTCTGCCAGGCCGCTGCTATTGTATTGTTATCCCTCCCTGACCAATTGGCTCTTTGTCCGGTTTATGCCAGGGATTGACCCGGAACGGGGGATTGCAGCCGTGCGCAAAGTGGTGCGTAGCGAGCAACCCGCATATCCCTTTGAATATAACTTTGTGGATCACCAGTTTGACGAACTTTTCAAAAGCGAGACCCTGATCGGAAACCTGGCTGCGGTTTTTGCAAGCCTGGCGGTATGCATTTCCTGCCTCGGCCTGCTGGGACTTGCCGCTTTCAGCGCGGAGCGGAGGACCCGCGAGATCGGTATCCGTAGAGTTCTGGGAGCATCCCTGTCCGGGCTCATGGGGCTTCTTTCCTCGGAATTTCTGAAGTTGGTGGCAATGGCCTGCCTGGCTGCGCTCCCCTTTTCCTGGTGGATCATGCATAACTGGCTGCAGAGCTATGAATACCGGATCAAAATCCAGTGGTGGGTATTCGGAGCCACCATTATTGGGGCCCTCGGGATCACCCTGCTCACGGTGAGCATTCAGGCCTGGAGGGCAGCTGCAATGAGTCCTTCAAAAAGCCTCAGGACAGAATGATTTGGCGAACGTTAATTTTTCTTCGATGTTCAGAAACTATTTCAAGACTGCGTGGAGGAACATGCTCAGGGACCGGTTTATTTCTTTCGTAAACCTGTTCGGCTTGATCGTGGGACTAAGCTGCTGTCTGCTGATTCTGGCTTATATCTCGAATGAGATGAGTTTCGACCGGTCCAATCCGAAAGCCTCCCGCATTTACAGGGTCACCAGGATCTTTTATGGCCCGGATGGAAGCCAGGACCTTCATTTGAGCTCGGTGGCTCCCCCTTTCGGTCCGTTGCTTCAGCATGATTTCCCGCAAATCCAGGATATGACCAGGCTCTTTGCGAACGGGAGCCTGCCCCTCAGTTACAAGGAAAAAATATTCAACCAGCCGGAAATCTTTTTCGCCGACGCCCATTTTTTTGATTTTTTCAATGTCCCAGTACTGAACGGGGAAGCGAAGACTGCCCTTTTGGGGCCATATCAGGTCATGATGACCCCCGAAGTTGCCCGGAAATTTTTCGGCAATGCCGATCCGGTGGGAAAGGTGATCCGGCTTGGAAATATTCAACAGGGGTTCCGGGTAAGCGGGATTTTCAGGGATTTTCCCCAAAATTCCCATTTCCATCCCAGCGTGTTGATTTCATTCAATACCCTCCAGGACCGCCTTATTTATGGAGAAAAGCAACTGGAAACCAATTGGGGGAACAATGCTTTTTACACCTACCTATTGCTGGCTCCGGGTTACCCCCCGGAACGGCTGGAGCAGCAATTTCCCGGTTTCTTCGACCGGAATATGCATTTTGACGGAATTCCTTCCGGGATGAAAGTATCCAAAACCACGGGACTGACCCTGGAGAAACTGACCGATATTCATCTGAAATCCCATCTGGATGATGAATTGGAAGCCAACGGGGATATCCGGAGAATTTATATTTTTTCCATAGTGGCCTTTTTCATCCTGCTCATTGCCTGCGTAAATTATATGAACCTCGCATCTGCGAGGGCGGCTCTCCGGGCCCGGGAGATCGGAGTTCGTAAGGCGATCGGTGCAGCCCGGAAAGAGATCATTTTTCAATTTCTCGGTGAATCCATCCTGATGGTCGCCATTGCACTGGTTTTCGCCGTAATCATCGCCCGGATGGCCCTACCCTGGGTCAACCGGTTTGCAAACACGCACCTTGACCCGGCATCTCTTTCCAGGCCCTGGGTTTGGGGAAGCCTTTTGCTGATCCCGGTAGTGGTTGGGATTATCAGCGGGATCTATCCCGCCTTGTTCTTGTCCTCCTTCCGGCCCTCCCTGGTCCTGAAAGGGACCCCGAAGGTAGGCGGAGGAAATATCTCCCTTCGGAAAGCCCTGGTGGTTTTCCAGTTTTCCATTTCCATCATTCTGATCATCGCAACCCTGGTTGTGTTCCAGCAATTGCACTTTGTGGAAAACACCTCCCTGGGATATGACAGGTCCCATGTGGTGGTTACCCATTACCCGGGAGCCATCGGAAATCATTTTGAAAATTTCAGGACTGAATTGCTTCGCAATCCCAGGATCCTCGGGGTGGCCCGGTCTTCCCGGATCCCGACCGGAAGATTGCTGGATGAACTGGATGCCAAGGCTCTGATGGGCAACAAGATGCAACCCCTTAAAATTTCCTTGAAGTTCGTGGTGGTGGACCCTGATTTCCTGCCCGTTTACGGCATCCACCTGCTTGCCGGAAGGAATTTTGACCGGAGTTACCTAACGGACTCCGCCTCCTTTATCCTTAATGATGCAGCGGTGAGGGCCATGAACTGGAAATCCCCCCGGCTTGCCCTTGGAAAGGAGATCGACTACGGCGGGGTGGACGGGACGGTAATCGGGATCGTACACGATTTCAATTTCGAATCCCTCCACCAAAGGATCGTGCCCCTGCTATTGGCTACCTCACCTGAGGATCAACCGGATTACAACCAGATGTCAGTCCGGATTGCCGGCACCGATATCGCGGGAAGCCTGAATTACCTTAAAAAGACCTGGGCCAGGTTCCTTCCGGAATTGTCTTTGGAATACTCTTTTCTGGACGACCGGTTCGCCCAGCAATACCAGGCAGAACAAAAAGAAGGGAGTTTATTCACCATTTTTTCCTCCATCGCGATATTTATCGCCTGCCTCGGCCTTTTCGGCCTGGCTTCCTTCACGATCGCTCAGAGAAGCAGGGAGATCGGGATCAGAAAGGTCATGGGAGCCGGGGTGGGACAACTGGTCTCCCTGCTTTCCATGGATTTTATGAAGTTGGTCCTGGTTGCCATGGTAGTCTCCATTCCAATTGCCTGGTTTTCCATGAACCAATGGCTTGATGGCTTTGCCTATAAAATCCATGTTCAGGCCTGGGTGCTGATTTTGGCATGTTGTGCAGCGGCGATGGTCGCCCTTTGCACGGTCGGGTTCCAGGCCGTTAAGGCCTCCCTGGCTAACCCGGCGCGCAACCTGAGAACAGAATAGGGGATTGAACCCGAAAAGGCTCAAATGGAACAATCACCCTTTGGGACGGAAACCGGTTCACGGAAGATGGAATAAAAAATGTAGGATTATGATAATGGTTTTGGCGGATTTCCGGCCGCGCATCAAAAAAATGAGAGCATGATCAAGAACTATTTTAAGGTGGCAGTACGGAACCTTTGGAAAAACAAAGGATATTCCCTGCTCAATATCCTTGGACTGGCCATCGGCCTGGCTACCTGCATGCTCATCCTGATCTACGTGCGCAATGACTTAAGCTTCGACCGGTATAATAAAAATTTTGGCCGGATCTACCGGGTGGATTCCGATATCAATTTCGGGGGAACTCACATGGTGCTCGCCGTTGCCCCCGATCCCCTTGGGCCCACCCTGAAACGGGATTACCCCGAGGTGGAACAGTATGTGCGATTCCATGACCTGGGGGGCATCATGGTCAAAAGAGGGGATGAAAATATTTCGGAAACCAAGGTGATCTATGTGGATTCTACCCTGTTTGACGTGTTTTCCCTTCCCATGGTCGAAGGCAACCCATCGACAGCGCTCGTTTCTCCCCATACGGTGGTGATCACCGAATCGATCGCCCTGAAATATTTCAACACGGTCCATGCCCTGGGAAAGACCATGATCTTCAATGGTTCGGAACCCTACCGGGTTACCGGGGTGATCCGGGATATTCCAGACCAGTCCCATTTTCATTTTGATTTTTTCCTGCCTATGTCCCAGGACAACCAAAGCAGGGGGAATATTTGGCTCAGCAATAATTTCAACACCTATATCCTGCTCAGGACCGGGACCGATCCGGCCTCCCTGGCGTCCCATTTCAATGAGATGATAAACCGGTATGTCGGTCCCCAGGTACAACAGGCCATCCATACCTCCCTCGCTGATCTTAAGACCAAGGGAAATTACATCCGGTACTCTCTGATGCCCCTTGGAAGGATCCACCTCTATTCTAATAAAGTGGGGGAATTCGAACCAAACGGGTCCATCGAATTTGTGTACATTTTTTCTGTCATCGCCCTGTTTATCCTGCTGATCGCCTGCGTTAATTTCATGAACCTGTCGACAGCCCGGTCCTCCCTCAGGGCAAGAGAGGTTGGGATCAGGAAAGTCCTGGGGTCGATGCGGAAAGCCCTGATCATTCAATTTCTGACCGAGTCCATTCTGGTGACGGCCGCATCCCTGGTACTGGCCATCGGGCTTGCATTTCTTCTGATGCCTTATTTCAACCAGCTTTCCCAGCGGCATCTCCGCCTGGGGTTGTTCACCGATCCCTGGGTGATCCCCGGGCTCATCCTGCTGATGGTCCTGGTCGGCGGAGTCGCAGGAAGTTATCCTGCCTTTTACCTTTCGGGATTCAGGCCGATCCAGGTCCTAAAGGGGAAGCTGGCTGCCGGATTCCGGAGAAGCAATTTGCGCAATACTCTTGTGGTCTTTCAATTTTTCATTTCGATCGTATTGATCATCGGTACGATCGTGATTGATTCCCAAATGAACTTTATCCGCCATAAAAAGCTGGGATTCGACCGGGACCATGTGCTGATAATCAATAATTGCTATCCCCTTAATGACAATGCAAGGGTCTTCAAGACTGAAGTGCTCCATATGTCCGGAGTGAAGGATGCCACCATGACCGGCTATTTGCCCACTTCCGGGAATCGCAATGACAATAGCTTTTTCAAGAGCCCCTCCCTGGAGCAAACCGGGGCCATCCAGATGCAGACCTGGTCCATTGATGAAGATTATATCCCTACCCTGGGCATGGGGATCGATGCAGGTAGGAATTTCTCCCGCCAATTTCCTTCAGATTCTACCGGGGTGATCCTGAACCAGGCAGCCGTGAAATTGCTCGGATGGACCGACCCGGTAAACAAGAGGTTATATACCCTGAAGGAAATGGGCTCTCAGGATCAGATTGTTTATCATGTGGTCGGTGTGGTCAGGGATTTTAATTTCAATTCCTTGCGGCAGGAAATCACCCCCATGGGCCTTTTCCTGGGTAAGGATAACGGCAGCCTCGCCATCCGGATCAATACCGATGATATCAGCGGATTGATCGGCAGGGTGGAACAAAAATGGAAGGAACTGGCCCCGAGCCAGCCTTTCAGCTATGAATTCATGGACGATGATTTCAATAAAATTTACCAGGCTGATGAAAGGACGGGGAAAATATTCATCTCTTTTGCCATATTTGCCATCCTGATCGCCTGCCTGGGATTATTCGGCCTCACGGTTTATGCCGGCCAGCTCAGGATCAAGGAGATCAGCATCCGCAAGACCCTTGGGGCGTCCATTTTGAGCATCCTTTCCCTGCTTTCCCTGGATTTCCTGAAACTTATCCTGATCGCTTTCCTGGTTGCTTCGCCGGTTGCCTGGTGGGCTATGAATAAGTGGCTGCAGGGGTTTGCCTATCACATAGGGCTATCCTGGGGGATCTTCCTTTCGGCCGGGATACTGGCCGTTCTGATCGCCCTTTTGACGGTCAGCGTCCAGGTCATCCGGGTGGCCGGTTCCAATCCGGTCAACGCTCTTCGGTCGGAATGAGCAACTCCGGTCCAGGGAAGGAATGGAGGGATTTTTTTTATTTTTTAAACCGCGAAGTTCACCTAAATGATTCCCTGAAGGGGATCGGGAGGAAAAAAGATGATTGAGTTAAACAACATATCGAAATGGTACGCCGTGGGGGGCAACAAAAACTATGTGCTTCGGGACGTTAAACTCTCCGTGAAGGAGGGTGAATTCGTTTCCATCATGGGACCTTCCGGTTCAGGGAAGTCCACCCTGCTCCATATCCTGGGAATGATCGATGAACCCTCCGAGGGATATCATTATTTTCTGGGGGAGGCCGTCCACCTGATGAAAGAAAAACAACGGTCCAACCTTGCAAAGGAAAATATTGGATTTGTGTTTCAGGCCTACCACCTGATCGATGAGCTGAATGTTTATGAAAATATTGAAACGCCCCTGATTTACCATAATGTGAAGAGTTCCGAAAGGAAAGCCATGGTTGCCGATATGCTGGACCGGTTCCAGATCGTTGGGAAGAAAGACCTTTTCCCTTCCCAGCTTTCTGGGGGACAACAACAGCTGGTGGGGATCGCCAGGGCGCTCATCGCAAGCCCCAGGCTGCTCCTCGCCGATGAGCCCACGGGCAATCTCAATTCCAGACAGGGGGAAGAGATCATGGAACTTTTCCGCAAATTAAACGGCCAGGACGGGGTCACCATCATCCAGGTTACCCATTCTGAAAAGAATGCCACCTATGGGAAAAGGGTTATCCACCTGCTGGACGGGAAAATCGAAAAGGAAACCCAGGGTTAACCCAATCATAAGAGCCGGAAATCCGGCGAAAAAATGAAAGAAATGAAACTGAAAAGACCCTTGAAAAAAGCCGGAATTCCGGTCGTCCTGATCTGTTTCCTCCTGCATCTTTCGGGATTCGGGCAGGATACCACCGGAGGAAACCTTTATTCCCTGCAACGTTGCGTGGATCTTGCCCTGAAAGGCAATGCCTCTGTCAAGGCTGCTGAATTCACCCTGCGCGGGGACAAGGCCTACCTGCTAGGAGCGATCGGGAACCTCATTCCCAATATCAATGCGTACGCATCCCGTTCCATCGATAACGGGAAAAGCATCAACCCTTACACGAATTCCTATGTGAATCAGTCCCAGACGGCGGATAATTACCAACTTTCAGGAAGCATCGTTTTATGGAACGGATCCAGCATATTTAATTACCTCCGCGAGAATTCCCTGGCCTATAAGGCGGGAAAAATGGACTGGCAGCAGGCCAAAGACCAGGCTTCAATCATTGTCATCCTGGATTACCTGACCGTTCTGAACCTTCAGGATCAACTGACCAGCGCCAATTCCCAGGCTGAAGTATCCGGGGATCAGGTTGTCCGGCTCACGGATCAGAATCAGGAAGGGGCGATCAACCCTTCCGATCTCTTCAATGAGAAAGGACAGCTGGCCAGCAACGAATTGCTGGTAATCACCGATCAGAATTCCCTTCAGACTGCAAAGATCAACCTTTGCAAAGACATGAATATTCCCTACGATACTGCCATGCGACTGGAACCTGTCCCGGCCAGCACCCTGGGACCCTATGCGGCCTCGGTAGACGATATTTTCCGGTACGCCTCCCAAAATCTTCCCATGATGAAGGCTGCAGAATTGCATGAGGAAAGTGCCCAGAAGGGGGTCAAATCAGCCCGGGGGCAACTATATCCAACCATTTCCGTTTCCGGGGGTCTTTCTACCAATTATTCTAGCGCGGCAACGAGTGCACAGCTGATCGGATCAACAGACCAGCCCACTTCCTCTTATGTGCTCAATAACAGTTCCAAGGAAATTGTTTACAGCCCCCAACCCTCTTACAATACCTTATTGATCCCCTATAATTCGCAGTTCACCAACAACTTCAATTCCTATGTTTCCCTTAACCTTCAGATTCCCATTCTCAGGAATCTTTCCGGAAGGGTTCGGGTGGCCCAGGCCAAAATCGCCGAGAGCCAGACCTATTTCAACTTGACCACAACCCGGAACCTGTTGAAAGAAGCGATCCAGCAGGATTATTTCAATATGACCTCCGCCTATGAATCCTATAAGAAACTGGTGGATGAGGTGGCTGACTACACGGAATCCTTCCGGGAGGCCACCGTGAAATTCAATTTGGGCGCGATCACTTCGGTGGATTATATCACGACCCAGAACTTTGTGAACCAGGCTCAGCTGAACCTCATCTCCACCAAGTACACCTATATACTGTACACCAAGATCCTGGATTATTATCAGGGCAAACTGGGAATCTCCACCACCGGGCCCTGACCCTGTGCTGTCTTGCTCCAGATTATTTGCAATATTTCCGGAAAAGGGACCCATCCCGGGAACGGATTGGGCCAGACGGAAATTGGTTTATTACAAAAAGCCCGGATCCACATAAAGGCCCAACTGACCCAGTCATCCGGGAACTCCGATCCAGTTGCCTAGGGTTTCCTTCCGGAGACCTTTCCCAGCCAAAGCAGGGATTGAATGAACAACCGGTCTTCCGCTTTGCTGGAAAAGGTGGAAGAGAGCTGTTTGTTGGTCTTGTGCTCGTAGTCCATGTCGTTATGCCCCATATTGAAGTAGATCATATGGTAATGGACATTGGTCCATACTACCGGGTAGTATCCGTTGTGCCAGATCTCTAAGGGTTTGGGGCCGGTTCCCAGGGGGAAGCTCGATGAATCGATTGAAACGAGGATTTTGATATCCGGGTTGTTCCTCAGGTCGTTAGACCACCGGTACCATTCGTTTGGGGCGGACCGAAAGGTGGCCGGCAGATGCCTGGTGGCCGGTTGATTCCGGTCCTCAACCCTCAGGACAGCCGAAGTCGGCCTCCAGGTATTGCTCAGGTAAGAACCCGAGCCCAGAAATTGTTCATGGTACCAGTCCCAATTCTGCGGAAATTCAGATGGGGTCAGTGCGAATGC
>DATKSX010000284.1:0-3760 GCA_035531415.1 Chitinophagaceae bacterium | reverse complement strand
CCTGAAATCCGGAATGCTTGTCCTGGAACAGGGCCCCCGATATATGGTCTACGGAGACCAGGGATCGTTTGTAAAATATGGTGAAGATCCCCAGGAAGCCCTGCTGCGTAGCGGGGTAAGCCCGGTTGGAAAGGATTGGGGAATGGAACCGAAAGAATTCTGGGGCATCCTCCATACCTTCCGCGGTGACCTGCAGCAGCGGGAGGCAATCCCCACCCTGCCCGGGAATTTCGGGGATTATTACCGGGACCTCAGGGAAACCATCATGGAAGGAAAACCACTCCAGGTGCGCCCGGAGGACGGATACAATACCATCCGGGTGATTGAGCTGGCCATGGAGAGCCACCGGCTGGGAAAGAGCATCGATTGCACCGGATTCCTATAGGGACTTATGCCGTCATGAGGCTGCATCCCCTGAGAGCACTTCCATCCAGACGCCCCAGCACTTCAAAGCTCCCATCGGGATAAACAATCCCGGTATCCTCTGTGGCCAGGAACGCACAGGAATCCCGGTTGGCCAGATCGATGAAATTCAGCGTCCCGGCCTGGCCGGGCGCGGCCTGCCGGAAGGGATCATCCTCCAGGACCGCAATGGCCCTCATCCAGGGAGGACAGGCGAAACGGCCTCCACCTTGCGCATAGGCCTGAGAAAGCAGTTCGGTCATCCCATATTCTGAATGGATCCTTTCGACTCCGAAAGACCTTCGGAGGGCCTCGTGAAGCTCCTCCCGGACCATTTCCCTTCCCCTTCCTTTCATGCCCCCCGTCTCCATCACAACGGTATGGCCCAGCTTAAGGGAAAATGCGGCTGCGAAATCCAATAACGCGTAAGTCACTCCCAAAAGCAGGGTCTTCCTACCGGCCTTTTCCAGTTCCACCAGCATCTGGTGAAGCTTTCCATGGTCCCGGAGGTAAAAACCGGATTCGGGGTGGCCGCTGCAGCGGATCAGGTCTTCCACCATGAAAACCAGGGAAGAGTTCGGCCGTTCCAGGTAACCGGGAAGCAGGGCAAGGATGACAAAATCCTGGATCCGCCCATTGCTCCATTCAAAACCCCTGCGGAAACTTTCCCGGTACAGATTGGGATCGCGGACGTAGTGGAGGCTTGCTGATCCCGTTGTCCTGCTGCTTTCAAAAATTAGGGCCGGTTCGAATTCCCCGGTTACCACCCGGTGGGTCTTGAAAAAACCGATGGGCAGAAAGGGGATTCCCTCCAGTTTACTGACCCGGTCGGGGTTCTTTCCCAGGGCATCCGCAAAATCCCGGTAAATCCGGTTTCCGCGGTACTGGATTTTAAACAATTCCAATGCTAAATGGTCCAATCCTGCGTTATCAGGATGGAAGATGGAGCCTGGCGTGAGAGCCCCGCTTTCCTCAGGATTTTGGGTCAAAAACATTAAGTTTGTACGATGAAGAGGCTTTTGGCGGTCTTGGTTGGCGTTTTGTTGCTTTGGTCCTGTACCAAGTCCAGCCATTTCCCCCCCACACCGCAAATTACATTAGAATCCATAGGCCCGACCCTGCTTCACCTGGGCGATTCCATGACCATTTTTTTGGCCTTCACCGATGGGAAGCCCGATGTGCTGGATTCGGTGTTTTTCAGGGAAAACAATACCACCCGCTATACCGGTTTTCTTTCCAAGCAGATCCCTACTTTCCCAACCAAGAACAATGAACAGGGGGATATGATCATCACCCTGAATTATATCTCCGATATCGGCCAGCCCAATAACCCGAACGGGGATCCGGACACTTCTGCCTTCAGCCTTTTCATTAAAACCGTGGACGGGGTTTCCAGCGATACCATCCAGACCCCCCCTATCATCATCTATCCCAATTAAATAAGGTTTGCCCCTGCGGCAATACTCCGGTTTGATTACATTTGGCCCTATGGACCCAGTGGAAAAATTACGCCTGCTGACTGAAAAAGCCCTGCAGGGAGGGGGGGAAGCCCGGATCGAAGCCCAGCACAAAAAAGGTAAACTCACCGCCAGGGAAAGACTTTCCCTCCTGCTGGACCCGGATTCTTTCCAGGAATTCGGCATGCTGGTCACCCACCGGTCCACCGATTTCGGAATGGACCTTGAAAACTTTCCCGGAGACGGGGTGGTGACGGGATATGGCACCATCTCCGGGAGGCCCGTGTATGTTTATTCCCAGGATTTCACCGTTTTCGGGGGAAGTCTTTCGGAGACCCACGCCGAGAAAATCTGCCGGATCATGGACCTGGCGCTGGAAAACGGGGCTCCCCTGATCGGGTTGAACGACAGTGGGGGGGCGCGGATCCAGGAAGGGGTGGTCAGCCTCGGCGGGTATGCGGATATCTTCTACCGCAACGTTCAGGCATCCGGGGTGATCCCACAGCTTTCCGCCATCCTGGGTCCCTGCGCGGGAGGAGCGGTCTACTCCCCGGCCATGACCGATTTCATTTTCATGGTGGAAGAAACCTCCTATATGTTCGTGACTGGACCTGGCGTGGTCCGGACCGTGACCCACCAACAGGTGTCGGCAGAAGAACTCGGGGGGGCGAGAACCCATGCCACTAAAAGCGGGGTCACCCATTTCTGCTGCAAAACGGAACCGGAATGCCTGGAGGCGATCCGGTCCCTGCTCGGATACCTTCCACAGAATTGCGAGGAGGATGCTCCCATTCTGCCCTACCAGCCCTCCGACGAGCGCAGGCCCAGGTTGAACCAGATGATCCCCGCGGGGGCCAACCAGCCTTATGACATGAAGGAGGTGATCGCCGAATTGGCTGACGGGGGTTCATTCCTGGAAGTGCACCGGGATTTCGCGGAAAATATGATCACGGGATTTGCCCGGGTGGGTGGCAGAAGCATCGGCATCGTGGCCAATCAGCCCGCTGTACTGGCGGGTGTCCTGGATATTCATGGTTCCCAGAAGGGAGCCCGTTTCACCCGGTTTTGCGATGCGTTCAACATTCCCCTGCTGGTCCTGGTGGATGTGCCCGGGTTCCTTCCCGGCACCGACCAGGAATGGAACGGCATCATCACCAACGGAGCCAAACTCCTCTATGCCCTGAGCGAAGCTACGGTTCCCAGGATCACCGTAATCACCCGCAAAGCCTACGGGGGGGCTTACGATGTGATGAACAGCAAGCATATCGGGGCGGACCTGAACTTTGCCTTTCCCGGGTCCGAAATCGCCGTTATGGGTCCCAAGGGCGCAGCTGAAATCATATTCCGAAAGGAAATCGAATCGGCCGAAGATCCTGCCAAAAGGCTGGAAGAAAAAGTGGCCGAATACACCGAGAAGTTCGCCAATCCTTTCAAGGCAGCCTCCCATGGATTCATTGACGAAGTGATCATTCCGGACCAGACCCGGATCCGGGTGATGCGGGGCCTGGAGATGCTGCGCAACAAGGTGGTAAAGCTGCCCCGGAAAAAACATGGAAACATTCCCCTGTAATTCCCTGTAATCTCATGGCGATGACTCCCAACCCAAGGCGTGATTTCCATGGACCTGAGATTCCCCCTCCACTGCGGGAAGCCGGCAGGATATTCATCTACGGTTCTATCTTCATCGCTCTGTGCGCGGTTGGCCTTTGCCTGGAAACCAGCATGCTTTTGGGTACTCCCAGAAATTCCTTCCCCTTCTACCTGGTGGTCTTTTGCGCAACCCTCGGCCAGTATAACATCCATTACTTCATCAAGCATAGCGCCAATTCCAATTCCGGAAGGTTCCTCTGGTCCATGACCCACCGGCGGGTCCACCTGGTCCTCTCCGGAACCGGAGCCCT
>DATKSX010000283.1:0-5874 GCA_035531415.1 Chitinophagaceae bacterium | reverse complement strand
CCTTCCCGGTCGGTCCGTTCTTTCCGGTCTTGGGGACCTTTCGGACCTTTCCGACCTGCCCTGATATCCGGTGCCGGAAGGCCGGCGGCCTCCTCCTCCCTGGGTCGCGACATTCACCCTCAGGTCGCGCCCCTGGTAATTTTTGCCGTTCAGGGTCTGTGCGATCTTGGTGGCAGCAGCGGGTTCCACTTCTACATGGCTGAAGGTCTCATTGAGGGAGATCCTCCCAACCACATCCTTGCTCAGATCTGAGCCTTCCAGGATGAATTCCATGAAATTCGCCTTATGGAAGCCGTCCTTTGTTCCGATGTTCAGGTACAGGGTGACTTTTCCGGAATCCGGAGCGCCGGACCGGGAAAGGGACGCGGGACGGTCTGAGATTTCATGGGGTCGAACGTTCAGGTCCGGGGCATTCTTATAGTATTCCATGAAATGGTTCAGCTCCAGGGAAGCCATCCTGCTGAGGATCTCTTCCTTGGTGAAATCGGCGAACATCTTGCTGATCTCCGGAAGGTATTGCTCGTAACCGGCATTGCCCGATGCGGCGTTGTGAAGCTTTTCGAAGAAATGGATGAGCTGGCGGTCACAGACTTCCTGGCCTCCGGGGATTTCCCTTCGTGCGATCTTCACCCGGGCCACCCTTTCAATGTCCCTGAGCCTGCCGGTTTCCCGGGCATGCAGCAGGGAAATGCAGATTCCGGAGCGACCGGCCCGGGCTGTTCTCCCGCTCCGGTGCGTATACACTTCAGGCTCGTCCGGAAGCGCGTAATTGATCACATGGGTGATCCCCTCCACATCGATTCCCCTGGCGGCGACATCGGTGGCGATGAGCAGCTGCAGGGATTTTTCCCTGAACCGCGCCATCACCTTGTCCCGCTGGGCCTGGGAAAGATCGCCATGAAGGGCATCGATATCATAGCCCTCCCGGATCAGCCTTTCGGCGATATCCTGGGCGTCTGCCTTGGTCCGGGTGAAGATGAGCCCGTACATTTCGGGGTGAACGTCGATCAGCCTCTTCAAGGCCTCATACCGGTTCTGGGAATGGGTGATATAATATTCGTGGGTGATGTTGTCAGCAGCCATGTTCTTGCTGCCCACCGTGACTTCCTTGGGATCCTTCATGTACCGGTTGGCAATGCTCCGGACCTCCGAGGGCATCGTGGCGGAAAACATCCAGGTGGACAGCCTTCCGGTGGTTTTCTGCAGGATGAATTCAATATCGTCCCGGAATCCCATGTTGAGCATTTCATCGGCCTCATCCAGCACGACGAATTTCACGGTGGCCAGGTCGATGGCCCTGCGTTCGATCAGATCGATCAGCCTTCCCGGAGTGGCCACAACGATATGGACCCCCTGCCGGATTTCCCGGATCTGGGTGCTGATGCTTGTTCCGCCATACACGGCCTCGACTTTAACCTTGGGCAGGTACTTGGCGAATTCGACCATGTCGGCAGTGATCTGCATGCAGAGTTCCCGGGTGGGACTCATCACGAGCGCCTGAACCGAGCGTTGGCCGCTGTCGCAATGTTCCAAAAGAGGCAGGCCGAAGGCCGCGGTTTTCCCGGTGCCGGTCTGGGCGAGTCCTACAAAATCGGTGGTTTGCTGAAGCAGAATCGGTATCGCCTGCTCCTGAATAGTGGTTGGGATTGTAAATCCCATGTCTTGGACGGCCCGCAGCAGTTCGCTGCGAAGGGCCATGCCTTCAAATCCTTCCATTTCCTTATTTTATGTGAAATAATGACTGATTTTTGCTCGCATCGGTCATTTCAACGATAAAACAGGAGGGAAGACCAATTTGGCAGTAAATCAATTTCGCCGCAAAGGTAGGCTATTTGCGGGGATTTCGCAAAGGCCACAGTGATGATCCCGAAGGAAGGGGGCTTTCCGGCCCGCCGGATCCAATTCAATTCTTCAGGAATTTTCCAGGTCTGGGGAGCAGGATAGCCCCTGATCTGAATATCTTTGGGAGGTTCCAAATCCAGGAATTATGGGAAAAACAACCGGAACAAAAAGGACCGGAATCCCTGAAAAAGGCGGATCGATCATCCTGCTCTCCGGACCGGTCGGCTCCGGAAAAACAACCGTTGCCCGGCAGCTTGTTGCCTTATCCCCGGGGCCCCTGGTATGCATTGAAGGGGACCGGTTCCTGTTCTTTATCGCAAAGGAAAAGTCGGCAATACCGCCCCTCCGGAATTTTAAATTGGTCATGACCTCGATGACCGTGGCTGCAATTCCATTTGCCCTTTCCGGCTACCCGGTGATCCTGGACTTTTCCATTCCTCCCTGGTTCCTGGAAAAGGCCCAAGCCCTGACCCGTGAAAAGTCCGTTGCGCTGGACTATGTGGTGTTGCGGCCCGGACTGGAGACCTGCGTCAGCCGGGCTTCCTGCCGAAGCGAAGGCCGGATCGGGGATTACACCCCCTACCTCGATTTATATTCCAGTTTTGATGAGGCAAAACCCCATATCATCCAGGATGACAACGCCGATGCGGAAACCCTCGCGTTAAGGATCCAGCAGGGATTGGGAAACGGATTGTTCCGGATCAAATCCTGACCGGTTCAATATACATTGACCTCCCGCTCCAGGGTAATTCCGAACTGCTTTTCCACACTGGCCTGAATCCGGTTGGCCAGGCCAAGGATCTCGGAACCCAAGGCGTGCCCGTAATTGACCAGGACCAGGGCTTGCTGGGGATGGACCCCGGCATCTCCTTCCCGATATCCCTTCCATCCCGCCTTTTCAATAAGCCATCCGGCGGCCAGCTTCGCTTTTCCTTCCCCTGCAGGGTAGACCGGCATTTCCGGATATTGCTCCCGGAGCTCCTCCATCCGGGAGACAGGGCAAAGCGGATTCTTGAAAAAACTGCCGGCATTTCCGATCCGGGCCGGATCGGGTAGTTTGGAGGACCGGATCCGCATCACGGCCTGACTTACCGCATCGGTGGTGAGCGCGCTGATCCCCATGGTTTCCAGTTCCTGGGTGATCGCTCCGTATTCGATATGGAACTCCGGAATTTTGCTGAGCCGGAGGGTGACCGTTACAATGATGTACCGGTCCTTAAGGCTGCCTTTGAAGATGCTGTCCCGGTACCCGAAAGCGCAGTCCCCGGCTCCAAAACGGACCAGGCTCCCATCGGACCGGTCCAGGGCTTCCAGCTCCACGAAAACGTCTTTCAGCTCCACTCCGTAGGCTCCGATATTCTGCATCGGAGCGGCGCCTGTATTGCCGGGGATCAGGGAAAGGTTTTCCAGGCCGGAAAGGCCCAGACCAATCGTATGGCGGACCAGGGGATGCCAGGGCTCCCCTGCACCGGCCTGAATCCAGGCATACTGGTCATCCTCGCGTATTTTACGGATGCCTCTTATATCATTTTTGAGCACAAGGCCGTTTATATCCCGGGATAGCAGCATATTACTTCCGCCTCCCAGGATAATCTGGTCCAGGCTGTTGAAACGGGGATCCAGGATCAGTTCACGAATTTCTCCAATGGAACCAGCATGGGCAAAATACCGGGCGCTCACCTCCATGCCAAAGGTGTTGAGCTTCCGTAAGGGATAATTGGACTGAGGCTGCATGAAGGGGTGGGAAGGAAGAAATCAGGTTCCGGGCAATATACTGAAAATTTATGGAGAGAACCGCCATCATACTCGGCGCCACCGGGCTTACCGGAGAACAGGTAGTCGAAAAACTCCTTGCCGATGACTATTTCTCCCGGGTCCGGATCCTGGTGCGAAAAGCCTATCCCCACCACCATCCGCGCCTGGAAGTCCACCAGGTCAACTTCCAGGACCAACCTTCCTGGCTTTCCCTGATGCGGGGAGATTCCCTGTTCAGTTGCCTCGGGACCACGATGAAACAGGTGCACGGGGACCGGGAGCTGTACCGCAGCATTGATTTCGATATCCCCTTGCAAGCGGCCCGGGCCGCCGCAGCTCAGGGGGTGAAAAAACTCCTGGTGATCTCCTCCCTTGGGGCCGACCCCCATTCCCGGTTTTTTTATCCCAAGCTCAAGGGAGAGCTCGAAGTGGCCCTGGGCCAGCTCCCTTTCCAGAGTATCCATATCCTGAGGCCTTCCTTTCTTACGGGAAATCGGACCGACCCAAGGCCCCTGGAGCGTTTTTCCCAAACGCTTTATCCCCTGATACGTCCCCTCCTGGTGGGCCGGTTGAGGAAATACCGGACCATTGGGTCCGATATAGTGGCTGAGGTCATGGTTAAATTGGCCAAATCGGGGAAGATGGGTAAATTCGTCTATGACTCGGATGAGATCGCGGCTTTGCCATTCCGTCTGATGTAAACCCTTCCTATGAAAAAATTGCTTTGGGCCTGGGCCCTGCCCCTGGCCATGTTCCTGCAACCCGGTTGCAAAAAACTCAATAAGCTCCTGACCTTCAATATCTCCTACCAGGATACCGAGTCGGTGCCGCCCAATACCTTTATCGGAGTCCCGCTTTCCTTTATTACCGGCAACATCAGCGCAAGTGACACTTCCCAGTTCCAGACCTATAACACCGCCCCGGGGCTGATCCGTCATGCCTACCTCAAAGGCATGACCCTCACCATCCTGAATCCCCCCGGTCAGACCTTCAATTTCGTCCAATCCGTCAGCATTTCCCTGTACACCCCCTCCCTGGGATCCACCCGGATCGCCTACCTGGATTCCATCCCGGCATCCTCCGGCAACCAGCTCACCCTGATGACCACCAATGTCGATATCCAGAATTATATCAAGTTGGATTCCTTCGCCATCGAGACCGGGGTGGTAGCCACCCAGACCACTTCCCAAACCATCTCCATCGCCATTAACTCCGAATTCCAGGTCAACGCCAGCCCGTTCTGACCCTCACAGGAGGTCCACATCGGGGATAATCTGCACTGTGCTGAAGTTTTTTTCCTGGTGAATCTGGTGGAAGACCTCTTTCAACTGCTCCTTGTAACCGGCGATCAGCCGGGCACTGAGGGGAAGGCGCAGGATCAGCTCAAAAAGATAATATCCCCGCACCCGGGAAACATAGGGGGTCACCGGCCCCATGAGCCCGGAACGGAGACCGGCGGGAACCAGGTCGGCAACCTTTTGGGCTGCATCGCGGGCCAATTCCTGCTTTTTATGCCTGCAGGTGATCCGGATCATTCTGCAAAAGGGAGGAAAGCAGAGTTGACTGCGTTGGGCAATTTCGGCCTGATACATCCCCAGGTAATCATGATGAAGAACAAATTCCAGGACCGGGTGGTTGGTCTGGAAAGCCTGGAGGATCACTTTGCCCGGCTGGTCCCGCCTCCCGGCCCTTCCGCTGACCTGCTCCATGAGCTGGAAGGCACGCTCCGATGCCCGGAAATCCGGATAATTCCAAAGGCTGTCCGCATTCAGGATCCCAACGAGGCTGACATGTCCGAAATCCAGTCCCTTCACTACCATCTGGGTCCCCACCAGGATGTCCAGCCTGCGTTGTTCGAAAGCCTGGATGAGCTTGCGGTGGGCATCCTTTCCCCGGACGGAGTCCACATCGAGCCGGCCCACCCGGGCCTGGGGAATGAGGGTGAGGATGTCTTCCTCCACTTTTTCGGTCCCGAATCCCCGCAAAGCCAGGGCCGGGCTTCCGCAGGCGGGACAGGTCTTCAGGGGCTGGTATTTTCTGCCGCAATAATGGCATTGCATCTTGTCCCTCCCCTTGTGATAAGCCAGGGAAACCTCGCAATGCTCGCATTTATAGGTCCAGCCGCAACTCAGGCAGACCTGAAATAAGGAAAATCCCCGGCGGTTTTGGAAAAGGATCACCTGGCTGGACTCAGCAAGGGCCTGGGATATGGCTTCCCGGAGCGGCCCGGAAATATATCCGAGGGAGGAAAGGGCGCTTTGCCCCCGGGGAATGGGC
>DATKSX010000282.1:0-5615 GCA_035531415.1 Chitinophagaceae bacterium | reverse complement strand
AATTCCCATGCCCGCCACATCGCTCAAATTATGTCCTGCGTCGGAAAGCAGGGAAAGGGAATGCACCAACAGACCGGACACCGCTTCCACGACAACGAAAGACAGGTTGAGGAAAATGCCGGCGATCAGCGCAGTGCTCATCCGGGTGATCATGCCTCCTTGGGAATGGGAATGGGCATGATCATGACCGGAATCCGTTGGGTGGTCATGGGCCATATCTGGGAGCAAATTTCCTAAAAAATGGTCAGTCTGTGAATTTATAGCCCACTCCCCGGACAGAATGGAAATACCTGGAATTGCGGCTGTCCTCTTCGAAATACTTGCGGAAATTGAGGATAAAGTTATCGATGGTGCGCGTGGTAGGGTAAACATTATAGCCCCAGACGACCTGAAGGATCCGTTCCCGGGTGACCACTTCACCCTTGTTTTCGATCAGCAGGCGGAGCAGCATCATTTCTTTCTTGCTCAGCTCATAGGTCTTACCATCCTTCCCGGTGCATTGTTGGGCTGCAAAATCAATGGAGTTGTTGCCGAACCGGAAGATGTTGGGCACACTGTCCCGGTCCTTGATCTTCTTGTTTTTCACGATCAGCTTGTCCACCCGGAGCAGAAGCTCCTCCAGGTTGAATGGCTTGGTCATGTAATCGTCCCCTCCCTTTTTGAGGCCCTGGACCCGGTCGGCGCTGCTGTTCTTGGCACTGAGAAAAAGGATGGGCACATCGTTGTTCTGCACCCGGATGTTTTCACATACGGCGACGCCGTCCATTTCAGGAAGCATGATGTCCATGATGATCAGGTCGAAGTACTCTCCCTTGACTGCCTTGAGCGCGGATAATCCGTCATCGGCTGCGGTCACCTCGTAACCTTCCAGTTCGAGGTTGAGCTTGAGGGCCTCCTGAAGATTCTCCTCATCCTCCACCAGGAGGATGGAAGCTTTTGCCGGTTCTTTCGTATCCATCATAGGGATCCGGCTATATCACCGGAAAGATGATCTCAAAAATACTGCCTTTTGGGGCATTATCCATCACGGAGATGCTCCCCCGATGCTGTTTGACGATTGCCATGGTGAGGTAAAGCCCAAGTCCCGTGCCCTTGGTCATCCTGGTGTTCTCATTGCCGATCCGGTAGAAGCGGTTGAAGATCTTTCTTTTTTCCCCATCCGGTATTCCGGAACCCTGGTCCACCACCTGGATGACAGCCCGGTGACCGACGGAAGTTAGGCTCACCCGGATGCTGGAGCCGGGCGGGGAATACTTGATCGCATTCTCCATCAGATTATTGAAGGCCAGGTGGAGCATGAAACGGTCGCCGCTGACCATCACTCCGGGGGTCAGTTCCGCCAGGAATTCATGGGTATTGGACCGCGGGCGGTTTTCCCGGATGCAGTGGTCCAGCAGGGCCTCCATATCCAGATTCTCCCGGGTGACCTGGTATTGCCTGCTTTCCAGCTGGGAGGCCATCAGCATGTTATTGCAAAGCTGGTTCAGGCGAAGGGTTTCCATGATGGTATGGTTCAGGAGCTTGGCTTTCGCCTCCTCGCCGAGGGTACGCAAAGAAAGAGTCTCCATATTGAGCCGGATCACGGCAATCGGCGATTTAAGCTCATGGGTGACTGCCATCATGAAGTTCAGTTGCTGATGGGAGAGCCGGATCTGGCGCCGGACTGCCCCGTAAACATAGCCGGCCCCGATCAGGATGATGAGCAGGAAGGTCCCCCCTTCCCCGAAATACTGGAGGGTGTGGAGCCTTTCCTGGCGGAGGATTTCCCGAAGACCTGCCTGGTATGTTTCGTCAGCTCCGGGTAATGTTGTCCTCAACCGGAGGATGGTGATCTGGGCCTGGGCGTATTCCCGGTTTTGCTTTTCCAGGAAAAAGCCCCAGGCAACCAGGATGGCGATGGTATAGGAGAGCAGGAACAGATAGAGGACCGTGATAAAGCCGGTTGCCCTGAACTGGATTTTGATTTTGCGGGGTTTCATGGCTGGTGCCGCCCTGTTTTTTCCAGCCTCAGGCCGATACTCATCACATGCGGCAGGGGATTTTGGCGCATATCCTGAACCAGGGAAAAATGATAGCGGCCGGTCCGGCTGAAAGAGGCCTGCTGGAGGATCGGCACCCGCTGGGAAACGACGTCATCCATGGTAACTCCCATCCACCGCCCGTCCTGGTCCGAGAGCTGGAGTTCCACCCGGCTGGTTTTGGAAGGCTGGCTGGGATAGGTGGAAGTGATCAGGAGCCAGAGATTGCTGTAACGGTAGGCGTCCGTGTGGCGGATGAAGATATACAGGTTGTAAAAGGCCGAGGTGTCGGGGACATTCACATCAAAGGAGAGGGCGAAACGGTCATTCCAGGAATAGCCCGGGATTTCTACATTCTTTTCATAAACCCGGAGGGTATCCCAGCCCCGGCAGGAGGCGATCGACAAAAGCAGCAGAGGAATCAGGAACCTTTTCACGGGAGTGCAATTTCGACAGATAGGCTATAAAACATTCAGTACCTGTTCCTTGGCCTTTTCCAGTTCGTCTTTCATCAGGACCACCCATTGCTGGATGTCTGCGTCACTGGCCTTGGAGCCGGTGGTATTGATCTCCCTTCCGATTTCCTGAAGTACAAAACCGAGCTTTTTACCCTTGGCGGGATCCTCCTCGCCCAGGATATCCCTGAAATACCTGCAATGACTGGCCAGGCGGGTCAATTCCTCGGAGATGTCAATCTTCTCGATATAATACACCAGTTCCTGTTCCAGCCGATTTGGGTCTGTATTTTCCTTTCCGACATGTTCATGGAGCAGATTTTCCAGACGCTGTTTCATTTTTTCCCGGCGTTGGGGTTCCAACTTCTGAACCTGCTCCCGGTAAGAAAGGATCTGGTCGATCCGGAGCCGGAGGTCCTGCTCCAGCATGGCGCCCTCGTCCCTGCGGTGCAGATCCAGATCCCTGACCGCGTCGGTCATGACCTGGAGGATCTGGAACCATTCCGTTTCGGTAAGTTGCTCCGAAGCGGGGCTGATCACATCCGGAAGGCGGAGCAGGGCTCCAAGAAGGTCAGTCTCCGGGAGCTGGAGTTCCCGGGCCAGATCCCGGATGGAATGGTAATACTGCCGGGCCAGGTCGTTATTCACTGATACCGGCTTGGTGCTCCCGTTCTGCTTGATATTGACGGTCACCTCCAGGCTTCCCCTGAGGAGGCTTTGCTGCATGAGGCTGCGGATCTCGAACTCATAAGCTTTCAGGGACTGGGGCATTTTCAGGTTCAGCTCCAGCTGTTTGCCATTGAGCGACTTCAATTCCACCGTGATGACCTTGTCTCCGGTCGCGGCTTCGGACCGGCCAAATCCTGTCATGGATCGCAGCATACCGTACTTGTGTTTGGACAAACCTACGGGAGAATTTTGGTAATTCCGACGAGAGCCCCACCCCGTTCAGGGGAAAAGGGCGGCGAGGAGAGCCGCACCCTTCCATTCCCGCACCCTTCCGGGTTCCAGTCCTTCCAGGGTTATGCCCTGTATCCGGTAACGGATCAGCCTCAGCACAGGAAAACCGACCGCAGCTCCCATCTTCCTCACCTGGCGGTTCTTCCCTTCCCTGAGGATCATCTGGATCCAGCTGTCCGGAATATTTTTCCTAAACCGGATCGGCGGAATTCTGGGAGGAAAATAAATCGGGGTGGCGGGGATTTCCACCTGGCAGGGCAGGGTCCGGTAGGTCTTCCCTCCCAGGTTGATATTGACTCCATTGCGCAGGGCTGCAACGGCGGTTTCGGTAATGATCCCCTCCACCTGGACCCAGTATTCCCGCTCATGACCGAAACCGGGTAGCAGTAAACGCCTGTTGAGCGCAGGGTCGTTGGTCAAAATCAGCAATCCCTCGCTGTCTTTATCGAGCCTTCCCAGAGGATATACCCCCCTGGGGAAATCGAAAACGGAGCGCAGGCCGTTTTTTTCGTTTCCGGGAAGGAATGCGGACTGGATCCCGTAGGGCTTATTCAGGGTGAAATATTGGTACACCAGGACCTTTTTTTACCGCCGGCAAGTTACCGATTCGTTTTCGGGTGGGGGAAGGGTCTGGAGGGCGGGAAGCGAAAACCAGCGGGGAAAAACGGGCCGGGCCGGCTAAAAACGGATCGGGAGGTTTTCGGTCATTCGCCTCAACGGGCTGCCGGAGCGGGTTTGGGAAGAAAATTCTGGAACGAAATCGGGAAACAAAAAGCCCGTCTGCAGGAACAGCCGGGCTAATTTGTGATATGAATGGGTTAGTAAGTACAGGGAAACGAATTCCCTATACAATATTAGAAATAATTTCCTCACAAAAGAAAATTTTTGCAAGGAATTTTATACACATCCGATAGGGCGTTGTGGATAACCAGGCCCTCAGGAGCCGATATTTGGCGCCATTTCAAGGATATCTGCAAGCATTTGTAGCGGAAAAAACTGCCTCAACCCGGGATCATGGAATGAGGGGACCAAACTTTAACTTTGCTTCAGGCGGTTTTTTCGCCTGATTGTTATTCCATTCATCCTCAATAATTCCCTATGCAATTGAATCCTCCCGTACCAGTCCGGTGGCTGGCCGGGTTCATCGGCGCCGAATTGATCGGGGATCCCAGCCTTGAGGCTACCGGCATCAACGAGATTCATAAGGTAACCGCAGGCGATATCTCCTTCGTGGACGCTGAAAAGTATTTCGGGGCTTCCCTGGGTTCCGCTGCGACCATCATCATCATCAACAAGGCAGTCGACTGCCCTGCCGGTAAAGCCCTGCTGGTTTGCGGGGATCCTTTCTCGGCCTATGTGAAACTGGTGCAGCATTTCAGGCCCTTCCAGCCCGCCGACCGCATGATATCTGCTTCGGCGTTGATCGGGAAGACCTCCATAATCCAGCCTGGGGTATTTATTGGCAACCAGGTCCGGATCGGGGAGCATTGCCTGATCCATCCGATGGTAACCATCTATGACCATTGCCAGATCGGGAACCATGTGATCATCCATTCCGGCACCGTGATCGGAGCCGATGCTTTTTACTTTAAGAAAAGGCCGGGGAGGATCCCGGAGTATGACAAATTGGAGAGCTGCGGCAGGGTATTGATAGGGGACTATGTGGAGATCGGGGCCAACTGTACCGTAGACAAGGGAGTGAGCGGGGATACCATCCTGGGCGAGGGGACCAAACTGGATAATATGGTTCATATCGGTCATGGCACCGTGGTGGGGAAGAACTGTCTGCTGGTTGCCCAGGTGGGTATCGCAGGAAAGGTCCATATCGAGGATGAGGTGGTCATTTGGGGGCAATCCGGAGTATCCAAGGACCTGACCATCGGGAAAGGGGCCACGGTGATGGGCAATACCTCGGTGACTCACAGCCTTGAAGGGGGAAAAACCTATATGGGATTTCCAGCTGAAGAGGCTCAGATCAAGCGGAGGGAAGTGGTATGGATCAAAAGGATTCCGGAACTCTGGGACCGGGTCCAGAAACTCAGGGAAGGGAAGCTTTAGGAGATATCTGGCTCAGGTAATCCTTTCCCATAACATCAATGGTTTCCTCCAGGGGAGTGAACCGGAATCCGGGAAAGGCCTCCAACAGTTTTCCGGAGTCATACTGCACTTTCAGCCGGGCGGT
>DATKSX010000281.1:0-9538 GCA_035531415.1 Chitinophagaceae bacterium | reverse complement strand
TGGAGAAATTCCCCCTGCTGGTGAACCCGGTAACCAACCTGGATATGAAACGGGTGAAGGGATAAATTTGCAAATCGGATTTCCCTACATGCACCCAAATCAATTGCCCGGTTTGGCGGCAGCTGGAAAATAAAATGGATTCTTAAGCTTTTGGTATGAGGTTTTGAAAAACTTCACAATTTCTTAAAATGAAACCCGGTTAATTTTAGGGTGCATAATCTATATTGAGTCCGAATAATCCCTTTTTTGAGGTTTTTAAAGGGCTTTATCATTTAAAGTATGACCATGAAAAAGATCCTTCTTTCGATTCTGATCTTTTCAGGACTTTCCATGAGGTCCAATCAGGTATTCGGCCAGAGCCAACTGGAAAAAACCCTGAATTCCAGAAGGGTCATGCTTCCCAACGGATGGTCTCTGTCCCCTGCCGGAACCTTTATCCCCCTGAAGGAGGATCTCCCCCTAAACATGGCTGTTTCCCCTTCGGGAAAATATGTCGCAGTGACCAACAATGGCTTTGGAAAACAATCCATCACCCTTATCGATGTGGCCCATCGCCAAATATTGGATGATCACGAGGTAGGCAAATCCTGGCTCGGCATTCAGTTCTCCGGCGATGGAAAATCCCTTTACGCATCCGGGGGAAATGATAACCTCATCATCCATTACAGGATAATCGGCGGAAAATTGGAAAACCGGGACAGCATTGTTCTGGGCGCACCCTGGCCGGTAAAGATCAGTCCTACCGGCTTGGCCCTGGATGAACCCAGGCACCGGATTTATGTGGTGACCAAAGAGGACAGCGCCTTGTATATCGCCGACCTGGACAGCCGTAAGGTTCTCTCCGTAGTGAAACTTCCGGCCGAAGCCTATACCTGCGTCCTATCCCCGGATGGAAAGCAACTATATATCTCCATTTGGGGGGGCGGCCTCGTAACGGTTTATGATTTGGAAAAGAATATCATTACGGGAGAAATTCAGGTGGGAAGCCATCCCAATGATATGGTTCTTAGCCGGGACGGGAAATTCCTTTTTGTGGCGAATGCCAACGATAATTCCGTATCGGTGATCCGGACCTCGGACCGCCAGGTCCTTGAAACCATGATTGCAACTCTTTATCCTGATTCTCCCACTGGTTCCACAACTAACGGGCTTGCCCTTTCCCCGGACCAGAAATCCCTTTACGTTGCCAACGCAGACAATAATTGCCTTGCTGTTTTCGATGTTTCCGACCCAGGGAAGAGTCATTCCCTGGGATTCATTCCCGTCGGCTGGTATCCCACCTGTGTACGGGTGGCTGCCGGAAAGATCCTGGTAAGCAATGGAAGAGGTTTTATCTCCATGGCCAACCCGGGAGGCCCCAACCCCTTGTTCCCTGGTAAACGGGCCAACGGCCAGCCTGGTCCGGTGGAATATATCGGAAGCCTGTTCAAGGGGAACATCTCCGTCATTACCCCGCCAGGGGAATCCTCCCTGAAAACTTATTCAGCCGCCGTGTACCGCAACACCCCATACACCCCTGCGAAATCCAGTCTTGCAGAAGGCCTGAATGGGAACCCCATCCCGCGGAAGCCTGGTGATCCGACACCGATCAAATATATTTTTTACGTGATCAAGGAAAACCGGACCTACGACCAGGTATTTGGAGACCTGAAGGAGGGCAACGGGGATTCCAGCCTTTGCCTCTTCGGAAGGAAGGTAACTCCCAATGAGCATGCCCTGGCAGAAGAATTCGTGCTCCTGGATAATTTCTATGTGGATGCCACCGTGAGCGCGGACGGACATGACTGGTCCATGGGAGCCTATGCCACCGATTACACCAATAAGACCTGGCCTTCCCAATACAGCGGTAGGGGAGGGAACTATGATTATCAGGGAACCCGGCCAATCGCGTATCCGAAGGAAGGTTATATCTGGGACTACTGCAAACAGGTTGGCATTTCCTACCGCAGTTACGGGGAATTCGTAGACTCCGGAATCGCGGACGATCCTGTCCTGAAGAGCCACCTCTGTTCCTACTATCCGGGTTGGGACCTGGATATTCAGGATGTTTTCCGGGAACAAATGTGGGTTCACGATTTCGATTCCCTGGTGGCTGCCGGAACCTTACCCACCCTAAATACCATCTATCTGCCCAATGACCATACCAGCGGCATGGAAAGAGGCGCATATACCCCCATTGCCCATGTCGCAGACAACGATCTGGCCCTGGGCAGGCTGGTAGACCATATCTCCCACAGTCCCATCTGGAATCAATCTGCGATTTTCGTACTGGAAGACGATGCCCAGGACGGTCCCGATCATGTGGACGCCCATCGGTCCCCGGCCTTCGTGATCAGTCCATATGTGAAACGGCACAGTGTGGACCATACCATGTATTCCACCACCGGCCTGGTCAGGACCATTGAGTTGATCATTGGCATGCATCCAATGAGTCAATACGATGCTGCGGCAATGCCCATGTTCAGGTGCTTTTCCTCCAAACCAGACCCAAGGCCATTTAATGCCCTGCCTGCCCTGGTGGATATCAACGCCCGGAACACGGGCAGAGGCCCCGGGGCTAAATTGTCAGCGCAATTTGACTTAACCCATCCGGATGCGGTTCCGGATGCTGAACTCAACCAGGTGATCTGGCAGTCGGTAAAAGGGGACCAGTCGCCCATGCCGCCACCCCGCAGAAGCGCTTTCGTAAAAGTCAACCCTTCCCAGGGAAAGGATGGGGACTGAGGGATTGGAATTAAATTCCGGGGCGGGGCATGGCTCCGCTTAGATCCGGATATAGATCTTTCTCCGATCCAGTACATACCCCACCAACCAGCAGACCATCATATAGCTCAGGGCAAAGAGCAGGGAACCGAAGGCTCCTGCTGCAATCACCTGGTAAAAATGAGCATTGACCCAATATATCAGGTCATTGTCCCCGATGGGGATCATGGAAAGCACTACGATCAGGAGTTCCGAAACAAGATATATGAACAGGGGGTTTTTCCCGAAGACGTTGAAGAAATACACTCCGCGTTTCCAGGACCTGATCTCCACCAGGTAAATAAGGACGGAAAGGACCAGCAGGTCGATCCCCACCATATACAAAACATAGGAACTGGTCCAGATCTTTTTATTGATCGGGAAGAAGCCGTTCCAAAACAGGGCCAGGGCCAACAGCAGGCTCCCTGCGACCATCAGAACCGAAATCGTCTCATAATTTTTGCCTTTGCGCTGGATGAATTTCCCAGCGATATATCCCGCGATGACGTTGACAATGGCCGGGATGGTACTGAGCACTCCCTCCGGATCGAAAGCAATGCCCTCCCCATGATACAGATGATTATCCCCGAACAGGAACCGGTCGAGTTTCAGGACGGGGTTTCCGGTCATGGTCAGCTGGGCCCCGGGATCCCCAAAAATCATCAGAATGGCCCAATAGGCCAGTAACAGTATAACTCCGATAACGATCGCGGATCTTTTGGAAAAATAATGAACAATAAGGGCTCCGAAGCAATAAGCAAGCGCGATCCGCTGCAGCACTCCCATGATCCGGGTATGGCTGATCGGTTTGAACACCCAGGATCCGGAATCGGTCTGGTGGACAAAGGGGAACCAGTACATGAGGTAACCGATCAAAAAGATCAGGGCCGTCCTTTTGAAGATCTTGCGCAGAACAGCCGCATTGCCCATCATTTCATATTTCCGGATGGCAAAGCTCAGGGCGTTTCCCACCGCGAACAGGAAGGAAGGAAAGACCATGTCCGTTGGGGTGCAACCATTCCAATGGGAATGGTTCAGGGGGCCGAACGAGGCGGCCCCTCCTCCTGGGTCGTTGACCACGATCATGAGGCAAATGGTCATCCCCCGAAACACATCCAGGGACAGGAATCGTTCAGGCTTAAGATCATCCATAAAAACGGGTTATGTAGGCCGGTCTAAAGTACATAATCATTTCCTGATCCGATAGCGGTTCTTCGAGGGTTCCCGGAGAACACAATAATTCCAGACAGGTGCCGGAAGGGTTATCCCATGATTCTCCTGAATTGCCCGTTGAAATGGGATAAGTTATTGAACCCGCACCAAAAGGATCCCGGAGACCGGCAAGATTTTAACCGGATAATACCTTAAAATTGAAATAAATTTGGGCAAACCGCTAAAATAATGGCTGGAGAGAGAAAAAGAAGTGTTTCCTTTCCTTTAGCTTCCTCCATCTTTGCCTAAGGATTCCAAATACCCTCAAATTATGCACCCAAAATGGACCGGAATTTATCCCGCAGTGACCACGCAATTCCTTGAGGACGGATCTCTGGACCTTAAAGGATTCTGCGGAGGCATCGAAGCCCAGATCCAGGCCGGGGTGGATGGGATCATTGTATGCGGGTCCCTTGGGGAGAACAGCACCCTGGACTGCGAAGAGAAGTTCAGCCTCCTGCACCATGCAAAAAAACAATGCGATGGAAGGGTTCCGGTCATTCTCTGTCTTGCGGAATGCGCGACAAAGGCCGCGATATCCTTTGTCCTACGGGCCCAGGCCGAAGGAGCGGACGGCCTCATGATCCTCCCTCCCATGCGGTATCTCTCGGATGACCTGGAGACCCTCACCTATCTTCGAAAAGTGGTCACTGCCACTCCCCTTCCGGTGATGATCTATAATAACCCCATCGCATACAAAACGCTGATCACCCAGGATATTTTCCAGGCTTTGGCCGAATATCCCCAGGTCCAGTCCATGAAGGAATCCACGGGAGATGTCCGCAACCTGACCGACCTGCGCAATGCATTTGGGAACCGTTTCAGGATCCTTACGGGGGTGGATGACCTCGCCCTGGAAAGCCTGATGATGGGAGCAGACGGGTGGGTGGCCGGACTGGTCTGTGCCTTCCCCCGGGAGACCGTGGCGATATACCGGCTTTCCGTACAGGGGAAATGGGACGAGGCCAGGGAGATTTACCGCTGGTTCTATCCCCTGCTTCACCTCGATGTATCCAACAAACTGGTCCAGAACATCAAACTGGCCCAGTCTCTCACCGGCATGGGCACTGAATTTGTACGACAACCCAGGCTACCTCTTTACGGTAATGAAAGGGAAAATGTGTTGAAAATTATCCAGCAGGCCCTGGCAACCAGGCCGAAGCTTCCGCAGGGAAGTCACGGAGGATTATAAGGAACCTATGGAAGGCACCAATATTATAGGATTTAAGCGGAGGGCCGGAACCAAATCATTCCGGGCCCTTGACCCGGCAACAGGCAAGGAAAGGGCAGACCTCTTTTGGGAAGCCACATCCGGGTTGGTTGATGAGGCTCTGACCTATGCCATCGCTGCCTTTCCCATTTTTAGCAACCTTTCGGGAAAAGCACGTGGGGCCTTCCTGAGGGCGATCGGACAACAAATCCTGGACCTTGGCGATTCTTTGGTCGAGGTTACCCGCGGTGAAACGGGACTTCCTGCCGGAAGGATCCAAAGTGAACGGGGTCGGACGGTGGACCAGCTCAACCAGTTTGCCGAACTCATCGAAAAAGGATCCTGGGTGGAAGCTACAATAGACACCGCCATTCCGGACCGCAGGCCCAGTCCCAGACCTTTCTTGTGCCGCATGCTGGTTCCCCTGGGACCAGTGGCGGTATTTGGCGCTTCCAATTTCCCGTTGGCCTTTTCAGTTGCAGGTGGGGATACCGCATCTGCTTTGGCCGCCGGAAACCCGGTGATCGTCAAGGCCCATCCGGGGCACCCGGGATGCAGCGTGCTGGTCGGAGGAGCTATCGTCCGGGCGGCCCAGGAAACCGGCATGCCGGAAGGCGTGTTCTCCCTGCTGCTGGATGAAGGAACATCCATCGGAAAGGCTCTCGTGGGCCATCCGGAGCTCTGTGCCGTTGGTTTCACGGGCTCCTACGGAGCCGGGATGGCCCTTTGCCAGGTTGCAGCGGAAAGAAAGGTGCCCATTCCGGTTTTTGCGGAGATGGGAAGCATCAATCCGGTGATCCTGTTTCCAGGAGCCTTGGAAAAACGGGCAGGGGAGCTGGCCTCCCAGACCGCCGCATCAGTCACCCTGGGATCCGGCCAATTTTGCACCAACCCGGGTCTGATCCTGGCGATTCATTCTCCAGCCCTGGAAACCTTCGTGCTGGCTTACGGCAAAACAATCGGGGAAACCTCTTACGGCACCATGCTGAGTCCCCGGATCGCAACGGCATTCCATAAATCGGTTCAGGAAGTCCTGGACCAATCCGGAGTAAAGCTGATCAGGAAATCCGCAAAAGACAATATTAATGAACTGAACCAGGGCCAACCCACCATCGCCCGGGTCGATGCGGAAGACTTCGTGGGGGCTCCGCGGCTTCAGCAGGAAGTTTTCGGACCCTTCAGCCTTTTGGTTTGTTGCCGGGATTTTCAAGACCTGAAGCAGGTTATCGATAGCCTGGCCGGACAATTGACTTTTACAATCCACTGCGAGCCGGGAGAGCTGAGGGGTCATCTGGAACTGTTGCAAAAGCTCCGGGAAAAAGCAGGCAGAATCATATTTAATGGCATGCCCACCGGGGTGGAAGTCAGTCCTGCCATGCATCATGGCGGCCCCTTCCCGGCCAGTACCGATGCCCGGTTCACATCCGTGGGCATCCATGCGATCAAACGGTTCGTTAAACCCATCTGTTTCCAGAACTGGGAGGATGCCCTTCTTCCCCCGGAACTTCAGGCCTCCAATCCCCTGCAGATCGTCCGGCGGGTAAACGGAGTCCAAACCAAAAACCCCATAACCTAAATCCGGATCTTGCCTACCCACACCTTTTGCTGCATCGATGCCCATACCTGCGGTAACCCGGTTCGGTTGGTGGTCACCGGCGGACCCGCACTCACCGGGGCCAATATGAATGAGAAAAGGCTTCATTTTATCCGGGAATTTGACTGGATCCGTAAGGGATTGATGTTCGAACCCAGGGGCCATGACCTGATGAGCGGGAGCATTTTATATCCTGCCCAGGATCCGGCAAATGATGCCGCTGTGCTTTTCATAGAAACCAGCGGCTGTTTGCCGATGTGCGGCCACGGAACCATTGGTACCGTAACCATCGCGGTCACGGAAGGATTGATTCGTCCCCGGAACCCAGGCACGCTGAGGCTGGAGACTCCTGCAGGTATCGTTTCGGTCCGTTACATTCAAAACCACGGACGGGTGGAATCGGTGCGGCTCACCAATGTCCCATCCTTCCTCCATTCGGAGTCCCTGGAACTGGATTGTCCCGGATTGGGCCGCCTGCAGATGGATGTGAGCTATGGCGGAAATTTCTACGCAATCATCGACCAGCAGGAAAATTTCAGGGGGCTGGAACATTATGGAACCGATGACCTCGTCCGTTGGGGTAGAGCGATCCGGAGGGAACTCAATGACCGATATATTTTCATCCATCCCCTGGATCCCTTCATTCGGAGCTGCACTCACGTGCTCTGGGCCGGCGCTCCCATGAATACCGGGTCCACCGCCCGCAATGCTGTGCTTTACGGGGAAAAAGCGATTGACCGTTCTCCCTGCGGAACCGGGACCTCTGCCCGGATGGCCCAATGGGTCCAAAAAGGGTGGCTGAAAAAAGGGGAAACCTTCATCCATGAAAGCATTATCGGCAGCCAATTCACCGGAAGGGTGGAGGAACTGGTGCAGGTCGGTCCCTATCCGGGCATTATTCCCTCTGTGGAGGGATGGGCCCGGATATATGGATACAATACCATAACCATCGATGAGGATGATCCCTACGCCCAGGGGTTCCAGGTGGTATGAGGACTTTGGGTTCAGTTTAAATGAAAAGACCCTTGAAAAAGCCTTATATTTTTTGGCCGGTTTCCTGAACGGCCCATTGAAGTGAGTAGATTTTGGGAAGGCCAGATCACCCTCTAATAAGTTTCCATTCCATGGACAAAAAGGATATCCTTGTAATTGGTGGTGGGATCTGTGGCCTATGTTCTGCCTATTACCTGACCCAGGCAGGCCACCGTGTCCTTGTCCTGGATCAGTCCAATATAGCCGGTGGATGTTCTTTCGGAAATGCCGGCATGATCGTCCCGAGCCATTTTGTTCCCCTGGCCGCTCCCGGAATGGTCTCCAGGGGGCTCCGCTGGATGCTGCGGCGGGATAGTCCTTTCTATGTACATCTCTCCCCCGACCCTTCTCTTTTTTCCTGGGGCTGGAAATTCTTCCGGGCATCCAATGCTGAACGGGTCCAAAAGGCCATGCCCGCCCTCCGGGACATCAGCCTGCTGAGCCGGAAACTTTTCGCAGAGATCGCTTCCTCAGAGCAGTTCAGTTTTTCTTTCGAGACCAGGGGGCTCCTGATGCTTTGCAAGACCGAAAAGGTTGCTGAGGAGGAAGCCCATACGGCTGCCATCGGGAATCAGTTGGGTATCGAAGCGAAGGTCCTGAACCGCCAGGAGGTCGCCAGGATGGAACCTGCGCTTTTGCCCGATGTGGTTTCGGGGGTGCATTATCCCGGGGATGCCCATTGCAATCCTGCCCAATTGATGGAAGCCCTGAAGGAATGGCTTGCGGCTCATGGGGCCACGTTTTTTCCCGAATGCCAGGTGACGGGATTCCGGATTTCGGGCTCAACAATAAAAGAAATTCAAACCCCTGAGCAGTCCTTTCAGGCGGATGAAGTCATCCTTTGCGCGGGATCCTGGTCCGGGCGGTTGGCCCGAAAGCTGGGTCTCGCCCTGCCCCTGCAGGCTGGAAAAGGATACGGCATGACGGTGGCCCGGGGCAGCCATGGCCTGGTTCATCCCTCCATCCTGTGTGGTGCCCGTGTGGCCATCACTCCCATGGGTGATTTGCTGCGATTTGGCGGGACCATGGAAATCGGCGGATCCCCAACAGAGGTTAACCCCCAAAGAGTGCAGGGAATTCTTAAAGCTATCACGGAATATTTTCCCGGGTTCTATCCCGAGGTGAAAATTCCCGATCAGGTATGGAGCGGCCTTAGACCCTGTAGCCCGGATGGCATGCCCTATATTGGAAGGCCCGGAAAATATCGCAACCTCGTGGTTGCCACTGGACACGCAATGATGGGATTAAGTCTGGGCCCTGCAACAGGATACCTTGTCCGGGGGTTGGTAGAAAACGAAAAAGCTCCGATCGAACTCGACCTGTTTTCTCCGGACCGGTACCGTTATAGGTAGGTTTTCAGGTGGAAACCTGGCCCAGTTCCAGCCAACGCACCATCTTCTGTTCCAGAAGGACCAGGATTTCACCAAGGCGGGAAGACCATGCGGCCATGGTCTCAAAGGAGGCGCCCGGATCCTGAAGCTGTTGTTCCAATTGCTTTTTTTCCGATTCCAGGGCCTGGATCTCTTTTTCCAGCAATTCCAACTCTCGTTTTTCCTTAAAGGATGATTTAGCGGCAATCTTTTTTACCTGCCCCTGCCCCTGCCCCTTTTCCGTACCTGCTTTAGCACCCGGTGGGCGGGTTGAGTGATTTTTTCTGGTATCTTCCCGGTACTGGGAATAATTTCCGGGGAAATCCCGGATCATTCCTCCCCCTTCAAAGACCAGGAGGTGGTCCACCAGCCGGTCCA
>DATKSX010000280.1:0-7106 GCA_035531415.1 Chitinophagaceae bacterium | reverse complement strand
ATTCCGGTAATACCCGGGTGGGGCCATTCTGCAAAAGTCCGGATACTATCTGGGAATCCGTGGGTCCTTCCAGGCCGGACTGAACAGGTTTCCAATAATCCGCTCGGAGGCTTTCGCAAACAATGGCAGAGACCACGGTCTTTCCCACCCCGGTCCCGATGCCGGTCACAAAGACGATTCTGGGCGCTTGGGCATCCGTCATGAGCCAAAATTACGTTTTTAGGTTTGTTTGGAAATAAGTAGGTTTGTAGGTGATCCCATGCGCAGTACCGCGACCATAAAAGATGTAGAAGGGCTCCTGACCGCTAATTCCCATCCTAAAAGCGGGATCGCTGGATTTCTTCAAGCCAGCCTTCCCGCCATTCAATTCCGGGTTACTGACGGACTTGGTACCGGGGGCATCCCGATTTGTTGATACCGGCCTTCCCCAGACTAACCCTCCTCAGGGAGGGCAGACCCTTCTTTCACTGTACCTTAATCCAAGACCTTACTCATGTATTTTGATCATATTCTTCAAACGATCGGCAATACTCCCCTGGTCCGGCTGAACCGGGTCACCGCGGACCTTCCCTGCAAGGTGCTGGCCAAGGTTGAATTCTTCAATCCGGGGAATTCCATCAAGGACCGGATGGCGGTCAAAATGGTCGAAGATGCCGAAAGGGAAGGAAAACTCCTGCCCGGCGGCACCATCATCGAGGGGACCTCGGGCAATACCGGGATGGGACTCGCCCTGATCGCCATCCAGCGGGGTTACCGGTGCATCTTCACGACCACCGACAAGCAATCCAAGGAAAAGATGGACATCCTCAAGGCCCTGGGAGCAGAAGTGATCGTCTGCCCCACCAATGTGGAGCCCCAGGATCCCCGCTCCTATTATTCGGTGGCCAAAAGGCTTGCCAGGGAGATCCCCAATTCCTTTTATGCTAACCAGTATGACAATCTTTCCAACCGGAAGGCCCATTATGAGCAAACCGGGCCGGAGATCTGGGAGCAGACCGGAGGCCGGATCACCCACCTGGTTGTAGCCACCGGCACAGGGGGCACTGTGACCGGGATCGGCCAATTCCTTAAGGAGAAGAATCCGGCCATCCAGGTCTGGGCCATCGATTCCTTTGGCTCCCTTCTGAAGAAATTCTACGACACCGGCGAAACCGACCTGAGTGAAGTCTATCCCTATATCACCGAAGGGATCGGGGAGGATTTTGTTCCGGCCAACTATGATATGTCCGTGATCGATCATTTTGAAAAGGTCACAGACCGGGATGGGGCCCTCATGGCCCGCAGGATCACCAGGGAGGAAGGGATATTCGTGGGGTATTCGGCCGGATCAGCAGTGGCTGGTCTCCTCCAGCTCAAATCCAGGCTTCTTCCGGAACACCTGGTCGTGGTGATCTTCCATGACCATGGTAGCCGCTATGTGGGAAAGATCTATAATGACCAATGGATGCTGGAAAGGGGGTTTCTGGAAGTCCGGACCGTAAAGGATATTATTAGCGGGATGGGGGCCCGCAAGCTGATTACCATCGCGGTCACTGAGCCCGTTGCCCAGGCCCTGGAGTTGATGCGACACCACGGTATTGGCCAACTGCCCGTGACAAGGGACGGGGAACTGGTCGGAAGCATCTCCGAAAGCGGCATGTTTTCAAAACTAATGTACCATCCGGGTATCCGGAATGCCCCGGTGGAAAGGGTCCTGGAAAAAGGGTTCACCGTGATCAGCCCGGACACCCCGGTGGAAAGACTACCCGGATATATACAGAAGGACAACGGAGCCGTGCTCACCCAGGATGACGCGGGCAATTATCATATTATCACAAAATATGATATTATCCAGGCCCTTTCCCACTGACCTGGCGAAAAATCCTCCCATGAAGTCTTTCATCGATCAGGTGGGAAGAACCCTTCAGATCCCGGGGACTCCCCGAAAGATCATTTCCCTGGTGCCTTCGGTCACAGAGCTTCTCTGCGATCTGGGCCTGGATACCCAAGTGATTGGGATCACTTCTTACTGCGTCCATCCTCCGCAATGGCAAAACTCCAAAACGAAGGTGGGTGGGACCAAGAAACTGGACCTGGAAAAAATTCTGGCACTGGGCCCCGACCTGGTCCTGGCCAATAAGGAAGAAAACCGGAAAGAACAGGTAGAATCCCTGATGCAATCAGTACCGGTATGGGTAAGCGAGGTATGCAATGTTCCCCAGGCCCTGGACCTGGTCGACCGGATCGGGGAAATCACGTCCAGGCAAAAGGAAGCGGGATCCCTGCATGCCCGGATCGCTTCCGGTTTTGTTAACCCGCTCCAACCCTCTGGTGGGAATGCGGTATATCTCATCTGGAGAAAGCCCTGGATGACGGTCGGCGGGGACACTTTCATATCGGATATGATGCGGCATCTTGGAATAAGCAACGCCTTTGGCTCCGCCACCCGCTATCCCAAGGTCAGCCTGGAAGAAATTTCCGGAGTCCAACCCGAATGGGTGTTGCTTTCTTCCGAGCCGTTCCCATTTGGGGAAAAGCACCGGGCAGAGCTGGGTTCTGCATTGCCGGGATCCAGAATCATCCTCGTGGACGGGGAGATGTTTTCCTGGTATGGCAGCAGGATGGTCCATGCTGCAACCTATTTCAGGAGGCTAAGAGAAATCATGGGATTGGAGGGAAGGTCTTAAGGTTCAAATTCCAGGAACACCTTGGTCATCCCATGATAATGATGCTGGAGTTCATGGACAAAAAGTCCTGTCTTGATCAACCTGGGTTCCTCGCTTTGGCAATTTAACAGGATGTGTTGGGAATCCCCTTTTTTGAGGTAGGTCAGGATGAAAGGACCCCGAACCCAGGCCTGCCCCTCCCCGTTCAATTCGGGATCGGTGCTTTTTACGAATCCCAGGAAGGAAAGTTTGTCCTCGGTCAGGGGAACCGGATCCAGGTCTTTCGGATCGTACCAGTTGAGCTGATCGTTCGATTCATGCAGGACTTCTACTTTTTCGAAGCTGATTTGTTCTACGGTCCCTTCATATTCCTTTTGTTCGAATTCGGCCCGGACCAGATCGCCGACTTTCAAATCGTGGAGATGGAGCATGAAGCATTAATTATCCTCCTAAATTAACAAAACCATTTGGAAATTACAAAGGCTCAATGACAAACAGCCCTGCGGATTTTATGCTTTAAAAGGGCATGATGGGATAAAATTAGGGCACGCAATACGGTCCTTTCCTATCTTTGTGCCCGCAACAAAATGCTTAAAACCCAATCATGGCTGACAAAAAAATCCTGGAACTGCTGGGGGACAAGGCAGAATACCTGCTGGGGCATGTTTCCAAAACGGTGGATAAATCAACCCTGACCCTGCCCGCACCGGACCAGGTGGAAAAGATCTGGAGCAATTCCAACCGGAATAACGTGGTGTTGCGCAACATCCAGGCCCTGCTGGACCATGGCAGGCTGGGCCATACCGGTTATATGTCCATCTTCCCGGTGGACCAGGGGGTGGAGCATAGCGCAGGTTCCGCCTTCGCTCCCAACCCGATTTATTTCGATCCGGAAAATATCGTCAGGCTGGCCATCGAAGCCGGCTGCAACGGGGTGGCCTCGACCTTTGGCGTCCTGGGACTGGTATCGCGGAAGTACGCCCACCGGATCCCCTTCATTGTCAAGCTGAACCATAACGAATTTCTGAGTTATCCCAACCGCTATGACCAGACCTTTTACGGAACGGTGAAATGCGCCTGGGAGATGGGCGCCGTGGCGGTGGGAGCTACCGTATACTGGGGATCGGAGGAAAGCAACCGGCAGCTCAAAGAGGTGGCCGAGGCCTTCCAGCAGGCCCATGAACTCGGGATGGCTACGATCCTTTGGTGCTATACCCGCAACAATGCCTTCAAGGTGAACGGCGTGGATTATCACACCGCGGCTGATTTCACCGGCCAGGCCAACCACCTTGGAGTCACCATACAAGCCGATATCATCAAGCAGAAAATCCCGACCAATAACGGGGGTTACCTGGCCACCAAACATGGAAAAACCAGTCCCCTGGTCTATGAAAAGCTGACCAGCGACCACCCCATTGACCTTTGCCGGTACCAGGTTTTGAACTGTTACAGCGGAAGGATCGGTCTGATCAATTCCGGAGGGGAGTCCAAAGGCAAATCCGACCTTGCCGATTCAGTCTATACGGCAGTGGTCAACAAAAGGGCGGGGGGAATGGGCCTGATCCTGGGCCGGAAGGCCTTCCAGAGACCCTTCGGGGAAGGAATCGAACTGCTGCATGCCATCCAGGACGTTTACCTGGACCGGGAAATCACTATCGCTTAACTTTGCTATTTTTATTCCCCGGGTGCCTGTGCCGGTACAGGCGTCTGAATGCATGGTTGGACCCCGGATCAGCGCACCAATACCCCTTACATGTCCAAATGGTTCCAGCGGATCAAGAAAGGAATCCTCACCTCGACCAGCGAGAAAAAGGAAGCTCCGGACGGATTGTGGTTTCGCTGCCCGAACTGTAAGAAGACCATGCCGACCAAGGAGTTCAGGGAGAACCTTTGGGTCTGCGACCGCTGCAACTTCCACAGCCGGATTAACTCCGCCGAATATTTCGAGATCATCTTTGATGATAATTCTTCAAGGGAGCTTTTTGGCCGCATCATGCCGGTGGACCGGCTTGGTTTCAAGGATCTCAAACCTTATGATCAGCGCCTGAAGGACGCCCAGCAGAAGACCCAGCTGGACGATGCCATCCGGGTCGGGGTGGGACAGGTGAACGGCCATGATCTGGTTGTCGGATGCATGGACTTTGATTTCATCGGCGGATCCATGGGATCGGTAGTCGGGGAAAAAATTTCCCGGAGCGTGGATTACTGCATAGCCCATAATACCCCGCTTCTGATTATTTCCAAATCAGGGGGCGCACGGATGATGGAAAGTGCTTTTTCCCTGATGCAAATGGCCAAGACGGCCGCGAAACTGACCCTGCTGGCGGATGCTGCCATACCTTATTTCTCCCTGATGACCGACCCCACTACCGGGGGAGTGACTGCTTCATTCGCCATGTTGGGGGACCTGAATATTGCCGAGCCCGGGGCCCTGATCGGCTTCGCGGGACCCCGGGTAATCAAGGAAACGATTAAAAAGGATCTACCGGAAGGGTTCCAGAGCTCGGAATTCCTGCTGGAGCATGGATTCCTGGATTTTATTGTGAACCGCAAGGACCTCAAGGCAAAGCTGACCAGCCTGTTGGTTATGCTGAAAAATTGAAAACCCTTCTTCCGGACCAGGGATAAGGTCCGCTCAAACCCCAAACCTGAGCAGTGGATATTTTCAACCGTTCGGCCACCTATGAATATGCGGTGAGCGAAAAGTTCGTTGCCGGCCTGGTCCTGACCGGGACGGAGATCAAATCCCTGCGCCAGGGGAAAGCCAGCTTTACGGATGCCTTTTGTTATTTTGTCAAAGGAGAGTTATTCCTGCGCAACCTCCATATCGCCGAATACAGTCACGGCAATATTACCAACCATGACCCCCTCAGGGAAAGGAAGCTGCTGCTGCATAAAAGGGAATTGCACAAACTGGAAACCAGGACCCGGGAAAAGGGATTCACCATCATCCCCCTGAAACTTTTCATCAACCAAGCCGGATTCGCTAAACTGGAAATCGCCCTGGCCAAGGGAAAGAAGATCCACGACAAGAGGCAATCCATCCGGGAAAGGGAAACCGACCGGGAAATCCGCAGGCGCATTGAATGAACGGAATGTCGCCCCTCACCGTTTTTCGAATCCCTCATCCTCCTTCAGATGGATTCCGTCTGCGGCCCCGGTGGCCAGCTCGTCGCACCGGTTGTTGAGGAGGTTAACATGGTGGCCTTTCACCCAGACGAATTCCACCTTATGTTTCTGAAGCTGCCGGTAAAGCCGCATCCACAGATCCTGGTTTTTTTTCCCGGCAAAATCTTTCCGGATCCAGGCGATCAGCCATTTTTCCTTTACGGCACGGACCACATAGGCGCTGTCTGAATAAACCATGATCTCCAGGCCTTCCTTTTTGAGGGCCTCCAGGCCGGCGATCACGGCCATCAGCTCCATCCGGTTGTTGGTGGTCCTGCGGAAGCCCCCGGAAAGCTCCTTTTGAACGCCATTCCAGATCAGGATGGTTCCATAACCTCCCGGACCGGGATTCCCCCGGGAGGCTCCATCCGTGTATATCTGCAATTTTCCCGGATGGCTGTGTTTGCTGGCCTTTCCTCCGGAAACTGAATTTCGCGCAGTCATGGTATATCTGAACCTTATTTCGATTAGATCCGGGATCAGACCTGGATGACCCCGGTCCGGAAGTCCCCGGGAACCGGGCCGTGGCTGGCCGCTTCAAGGCATCTGGAAACCAGGGCCCTGGTTTCCAGCGGATCGATCAGGCCGTCCACCCAAAGCCTTGCAGCGGCATAATAGGGAGAAGCCTGCTTTTCATATCGGTCCAGTATTTCGTCCAGGAGTTTTTTCTCATCGGCATCCGTGATCTTTTTGTCCTGGGCCTTGAGGGCATTCACCTGGATCTGAAGGAGGGTCCTTGCGGCCTGCTCCCCGCCCATTACCGCAATTTTTGCCGTTGGCCAGGCGAAGATAAAACGGGGATCGTAGGCTTTCCCGCAGAGGGCATAGTTGCCGGCACCGTAGGAATTGCCAATAATCACGGTGATTTTGGGAACGGTGGAATTGGCCACCACGTTCACCAGTTTGGCCCCGTCCTTGATGATGCCGGCCTGCTCGGACCGGGATCCCACCATGAACCCGGTAACATCCTGGAGGAACAGCAGGGGGATTTTCTTCTGGTTGCAATTCATAATGAACCGCGCGGCCTTGTCCGCGCTGTCATTATAGATCACTCCTCCCATCTGCATCTCTCCCCTTCCCGACTTCACGGCCAATCGCTGGTTGGCCACGATGCCCACCGACCATCCGTCGATCCGGGCGAACCCGCACAGTATGGTTTTTCCATAATCCTCCTTGAACTGGTCCAGCTCCGAACCATCCGTGATCCGGGTAATGATCTCCAGCATGTCATAGGGTTTGGAACTGTCCCTGGGCACGATGCCATAAATTGCTTTGGGATCTTTCACCGGAGGC
>DATKSX010000279.1:0-5810 GCA_035531415.1 Chitinophagaceae bacterium | reverse complement strand
CAGAGCGTCCACTCCCTTGGGGTCGACTGCGGTGCTCCCCGTCTTGAAAAGCAGCTTTTCGGCAAGGGATACATAGATCCTGCCGTTCTTGTTGGTGACCGTTAGGTCACTCTTGTCAAAACCCATCAGAGCATTCTGTATCCTGGATTTCAGGGCATTGACCGCAGAATCCTTTCGGGCCAGCAGGTTCTGCAGATT
The DNA here is from genome assembly GCA_035531415.1 of Chitinophagaceae bacterium. Taxonomy (GTDB): domain Bacteria; phylum Bacteroidota; class Bacteroidia; order Chitinophagales; family Chitinophagaceae; genus JANWKA01. The sequence continues at coordinate 5,612 of DATKSX010000279.1, read as the reverse complement.
CTCCAGCTCGCTGCTCAGCCTGGATTGGTTGGTAGCTGAGGCTTTGTTCTGGCTTACCGCCTGGTCATAGAGATCATTGAGGTGATGGTTCAGGTCCTGGGCCTGGCGGAACCGGGCGGAGAGGCCGGAGGTATCTCCCTGCAGGTCCGTCACCTCTTTATTGATCTGGGCCAGAAGGTTTTCCAGGGAATCCTGAGTGGACTGCAGGCCCCGGACCTGGTCCTGGGCGGAAAGTGCCTGGTTCTGGTAATTATCGGCCCGGGCGAGCTGATCTTCGAATTTCTTCTGGGACACACAGGAGGCCAATAGGCATAGGGCGGAAATTAGAACGGATAGGGTGGCAAATTTTTGCATGGCTGTATTTTATGATGATGATCGGTTTAAATCGGTTCATGCCATGGCCTGCTGCACATTGCCGGTACGTTTCAGCACTCCCCAATGCTGCATCTCCCCCTTCAGCGCCTTGCGCCAGGCCCTGAACAGGATCAGGTACATGAATACCCGGTAGACCAGCCGCTGGGGAATGACCCACCATAATTTGGAGAACCGCTCCTTTTCGAAGGCAAAGGCCAGCCCCGCAGCCGCGGCATCCACCAACAGGAAGATGAGGTAATATTGAAGAATATGCAACCTGCTGGCGTTACTCAGCACCACCATTCCAAAAATAAAGATGATATCAGCCAGTGGAGCCAACAGGGGGAGCAGCACCTGGTAGATCAGGATATTGGGCATGGCCACCAGCCCCAGACCCTTGTAGTTCGGATTGAACAGGGTATCCCGGTGCTTCCAGAAGCACTGCATCACCCCGAAGCACCAGCGGAACCGCTGCTTAAAAAACATTTTCAGGGTTTCCGGGGCCTCGGTGAAAGAGAGAGCCGAAGTGCAGTTGCGGACCACATAACCGCAGCGCAGGATCCGGATGGTGAGGTCACAGTCCTCGGCCAGGGTGTCGGAAGTAAATCCACCGGCCCGGAAGATCGCTTCCTTGCGGAAGATGCCGATGGCCCCCGGCACCACGGTGATGCAATTGAGCAGGTCAAATGCCCTGCGATCAAAATTCTGGCTGGTGATATATTCGATGGACTGCCAGAGGGTCAGGATATTGACTTCATTGCCGACCTTGACATTTCCAGCAACCGCGCCCACGTTCTCCCGGGTGCATAATCCCATGAGCAGGGAAATGGCATCGGTCCGGAGCTGGGTATCGGCGTCAATGCAGAGCAGGAAGGACCCTCCCGCCATCTGGACCCCATAGTTCAGGGCAGAGGCCTTTCCACCGTTGGATTTGCTGAAAACGCTCACCCGCGGGTTTCCCGCGAAGGCATCCCTCACCACGGAATAGGTCCGGTCTCTGGAACCATCGTCCACAAAAATCACCTCCAGGTTCGGATAATCGCTTTTCAGCAGGGTCTCCACGGTCAGGACCGCGTTGACCTCCTCATTAAAGGCGGGCACGATCACACTGACCAGGGGAAGAGAGCCTGAAGGCTCCGCCTGAATCGGAAAGTTTCCTTCCCGCTTCGTCCTTTTGTTTTCCAGATAGGCGAATACTCCCAGGATGGCGATCCTGCCGATGGACAGGGCAATCCCCACGATGAACAGGGCATAGAGCAGGTGATTGAACCAATAGGTGAAAGTGGCGAACCAGTAATTGAGGGTGATCAGGAAATAGTCCTGCCGGTCCGATACCGGGGGCATGACCTGGTCGCGGGTTTTTCCCATCAAATCTCCCACCGTGGTGAAGGTGTATCCATGGGACTTGAAATAATGGATGATTCTGGGCAGCGCCTCCACGGTAGCTTCCCGGTTACCCCCGGCATCATGGAGCAGGATGATATTACCCAGGTTCTGCATCCTTACCACCCGGTTATATATGGAGTCGGCGTTCACCCCGCTTTCCAAATCCCAGTCCTCCGGGTCGATATTCTCCCCGATGGTATAATAGTTCTGGGCCCTGGCCATGGCGACAGGAATGAGCTCCACCATGAGCCGGGGCTGGGAATCCGCGTTATATGGGGCCCGGAACAGGATGGTGGAATGACCGGTGATGCATTCGATCAGCAGGCGGGTGGACCGGATCTCATAGTTGGCGAGCCGGGGGTTGATCAGGGCGATATTGGGATGGGTGAAGGTATGGTTGCCGATCTCGAATCCTTCGCGGTACTCCCTTTTCACCAGGGGAATATTGTTCTCCGCGTTGATTCCGATCAGGAAAAAGGCTGCAGGAACATGCTCCTGCTCCAGAATATCCAGGATTCTTGGGGTATACCTCGGGTCCGGGCCGTCGTCGAAGGTGAGCACCATTTTCTTGTAGGCCTTCCCGAACTGCTTGATCACGAACATGGAAGGCATCTTGATATAATCCTGACCGGTGATCAGCATGTCTGTGGAGTCGACCTGCAGGTCGATCTTCCCTGCCTCCGGCGTGCTTTGGACATCCAGGACCTCACCCTCACCGGTATAATCCACTTTGTTACTCAGGGTGACATTGGCAAGCTTTTCCAGGTCGACAGGATGCTTTTTCAACCCGGAGTCGCTCAGGTCCTTGTCGAAAAAGGTCCAGATCCGGTAATCCTCCGATCCAAGCCTCCAGAGCGCACCTCCCGCCATACCGTATTCCGCGGCAAAACGCATCGTGTTGAAATTGGTGGCGGCATCCGTGAAGTACACATCATGGTTTATACCGTCGTCGTCCTTGTAACGGTAATGCAGATTATAGGTGTCCCCGTCAAAATCGATTGGAGACTGATGCAGCTTGGCCGTGCTCAGGGCTTCCTGATAGGTGACATCCAGGCCTTCTGCCCCCTGGGGCCAGTCATAACCATAACCCGCCAGTCCCATAATCATCTTTTTCGCGGGAACCCCCTGCCTGGCGATATCGGCGATCGCACCCTCGATCCAATGCTGGTCCGAGATCGGGCCCGGGGCCGAGTCCTCATCGTGCTGATCATAGGCCATGATGACGAGGTAATCATTGCATTTGGCCAATTGTCCATAATCATAGTCGTCGTCGAAGGTTGGCACGTCCATGGTCACCAGGAACCCGGCGGCATGGAGCCTGCTATAGAGCTGCTCCTGGAATTGGGTAAGCGGTTCGTTGGTGGGTTCCGAAACGTTTTCCAGGTCCACGTTGACCCCTCTGAAATTGTAACGTTTAAGTATGGAAAGAAGCTCCGTGATTACTCTATCGGTTTTTTTCTTGCTGTGAATGATCCGCATCACCGATTTATGATCGAAATCATCGGCATAATGATTGGAAAACATAGGCAGGATCGCCAGGGTGCTGTCCTGCATGATCCTCAGGGCCCGCTGGTCGATCCGCGTTTCCAGGGAATCGTTTTTGGGATTGATGAAGATCCATTCGGGAAAGACCGTATTGAAATTACCGCCGTTAGCCTTCAGGGAATAATAAGACTGGTCGTCCCAGGGGACATAAAAAGCAGCGCGGATCTGGGAATCGAGCACCGGAGCCAAAAGGTGGCGATGACGGATCTTTTTCCTGCGCACCATGGTGAAGCTTTTGGACCGTATGTCCTTCAGGTGCATAAACTGTAGGAAGCTTTGGAACCGCTTGTTTTTCTGGTTGCGCAGGGTGGCCAGGTCATTGGGGTTCAGGATCCTCTTGTATACTTCATTGCGGTCCTGAAGCCTGGGCAGTGAGGGATTGGCCATATTGAACAGGGCGACCAGGAATACGGCGACGAAAAAACAGAAGACTACCCCAAGAATGCGGAAACTCCATTTGAACCTGTTCCAGCGGCCCGAGCTATTGGTCTGAAAAATTTGGGCAACAGGTTCCATAAATGATACCGGGAATATAAAATGAAATAGCCTGCTCGAGAAGAATCAAGAGCAGGCCTTTCATCCATTGTTTGTTAACCCCAAAAACGATTATCTCTTTGAACACTCAGCCGGAACAACTTCCTCAGGTCCAAAATCCGGCATATGGTGGATTTTACTCACACAATGTTACGAAAAAATTGGTTTGGTGGTAACAATTTCTTAAAATTTTCTTAATCCTGTATTAAGAAAATTGGATTCAATGGGCCAGGCTGCAAATTCTCCCTGAATTACCCTCATCATATTTCTTTCAAAAACCTGAAAGGGTTGCCGGAACCGGGACCCGGAGACCGGAGACCGGGCCGGAATTCCCGGCAACCGATAATGAGGATGCAACCTGCCTGCTCAAAAAAAATGCCACAAAAAATAATGAGGGGCATCGTTAACATTTAATTAACGGGCGGATCCCGTAACAGGTTGCTGCGTTGCTTTTTAAGGTTCCCTGAAATACGACCGGGGAAAGCCGGCAGGGCACCATCCCTACCGGAGCACCTTCATCCGGACCGTCTCGATCCGGGTTTCGGTAACCGATAAAATATCGAATTCAAAATTCCGGATGATGATCCGCTCTTTCAGTTTCGGGATGGTCTCATGATGTGCAATGATGAATCCGGAAAGGGTTTCGCTCCCGGATTCCGACAAACCAAATTTGTATTTCTCATTGAGGTAGTCCACCTCCAGCCTCCCCGAGAAGAGGTATTCGCCCTCACCGGTTTGTTTTTCGGTCAGGTCTTCGGTATCATGTTCGTCCTTGATCTCGCCGAAAATCTCTTCCAGCAGGTCCTCCATCGTCACAATTCCACCAGTTCCCCCAAACTCATCGACCACCCATGCCATGCTTTTGCGCCCCTTGGTGAACTTGTTCATCAGGTCCGTGGCGCTCATGGTCTCCGGGACAACCAGGATGGGATGGGTCACGCTGCGCAGGTCGTCCGGATGCTTATACATGTCCAAGTGATGCAGGTACCCGAGAATATTATCAATGCTACCCTCATAAACGATCAGCTTGGAAAGCTGGGTCTCCGTGAATTTTTTCCGGGCCAATTGCGGACTGGTCCGGATATCCAGGGCCTCGATCTCGTTGCGGGGAATCATGCATTGCCTGATCTTGACATAGGGAAGGGATAATGCGTTTTGGAGCAGCTCCGCGTTCAGATCCTCATTTTCAAGACTGCCCTGCTGAGACTGGCGGAGCGACAAGTCTCCGGTAACTTTCTGGAATATCTTCCTGCGGTCCCCGAGCCGGACATTGAAAAGGTATTTCAGGATCCATTCGGACAACGCGATGAAAAGCAGGGAAACGGGATAGGCGATCCTCAGCAGGATGGAGTAAGGTATGATGAAACCCTCCAGAAGGGAGGCAGCACGGGCCCGGAAAATGGCCCTGGGTACCAGCTGGGAAATGAAGGTAAGCAGGATCGCGGTTGCGAGGCATTCGACCATAAGCCGGATCAGGGGTACATCCAGGACACCCGAAAAAAGATGTTCCCAGAAAGGCCTTAGAACTTCGGTCACCAGGATGCCGCTTCCCACCAGCAAAAGGTTGATGAGGACCAGGCTGCTTCCGATATAGGTGGAAGGGGTTTCCAGGTACCGGGAAAGGATCCTGCCGGAAGCCCTGCTTTTCTGTGCCCGAAGTTCCAGGGTTAGCCTGCTGACGGTTCCGAAGGCAGACTCCATGCCGGCAAAGAAGCCCAAAGCCAGGATGCAGGCCAAAAAACCAAGGAGCAGGTAGGGATCCATGGAGGCAAACCTACCGGAAATCCACCGGT
>DATKSX010000278.1:0-3834 GCA_035531415.1 Chitinophagaceae bacterium | reverse complement strand
CTCTTTTCAGGGATTCAGGGGGATGCAGGATGCTGCACCCAATGAGATGGGAGCAGTTCCGGATGTCCGGGATGCTGCTGCCCGCCCTGGTCCATTCGGTAATTGCAGGAAGGAGGAGGCCGGACCGGGGTCAGACCGGAGCCTTGGGCTTGAGGAAATATTTATTGAGGATGTAAATGCTCCAGCAACCCCTGCCGGGGATGGAATACGGGGAACAGGGGAAAAACGGATCCATGCCGGGTTTCGGGTAACCGCCGTGGCCACCACCTTCCGGATTCCGGAAAGAGAACAAGACCGGATGGGAAACAGAATACCGGGAATCCATGGGAAGGATCGGGTTTAAAGGTTGGGCACAACCGTCGGGCTTTGCGGGACATTCCGGAAAAGCCCGGGAGGCTTGCATGAAGTGCAAAGAAAATTCAAACGGTCCATCCGTACTGGAAATGGGCCGTTGTATCTAACCAACTAATTGTTGTTTTTTACAATCGTAATTTTTCTATATTTGTTCATATGGATTCCACTGCAGGACCAATCTCCAGAAAAAAGATCCATGAAGGCCGAAACATCAGGCACTTCAGGGAGTTGCGGGGCATCAAGCAGGAAAGCTTTGCCTCCGAGCTCCATATGAGCCAGCAGAACCTTTCCCGGATCGAACAATCGGCCACTCTGGATGATCAAACCTTGCAGGAGGTCGCCACGGCCCTGGGGATCAACCCGGAAACCCTGCGCAATTTCGATCCCGATGCTGCGATCAACCTGATCAATAACATCCACGACAACCAGTTCGACAACAGCTCCACCGCGATGATCTACCAGCAGTTCAATCCCCTGGAAAAGATCAGTGAACTTTACGAGCGGTTGCTTCAAAAGGAACAGGAGGTCCTCCGCCTGGAGGACCAGCTCCGCAACCTCCAGGGTAAGGGCGCCTGATCCCTCCACCGCGTCCTCCCCAGACCTCAAAAACGCTTTCTTTTTCCTATTTGTTTAACCGGATACCCTTATCTGGTAAGGGTTATCCCGAATTCATAAATAATAATCCCGATAACAAAAATCTTCCACAAAGGGGAATTTTAGCTTTATCCCTCTAAAATTCCCAACTATGAGTACAATACCCCTCCGGGATGAAAAATCCATCCCCGGGCTTTTATCAGCCATGGAAATAGAACTGGAGCAGTGTGGCAGGGATTTCCCCGACCTGATCCCCAGGAGCCGGAATGCCGTCCGGATCGTGAAAACCTTCCTGGATCACCTTAAATCGATCATTCTGGCTTCGGATTTCGGATCCAAGCAGGAAGAAATCCTGTTTTTCAAAGAAATCAAGCCCCGTTTTGTCAGCGAGTTGATCTTCCATTGCAGGGTCCACCAGGTACAGTCCAGCAGACCGCTGTTCCGCAACCGGATCCAGGAGGAATACCTGGCCAGGCAACTGACCCGGATCGAATATTTTTTGCAGAAGCACCGGGCCTTCTACCACTACATGCAATCCAACCAGCAGAATCAGGACGAGGAATATTTCCTCAGGGGTGTCGAAGATACCGACCTGTCCATGGACGATTATTTCTTCAATGCCGATACCCGGTTCTCCACGGGGTATGACTATCTGGTATCCTGCTTCAAGGCATATGAGCGGCTGGGTTCCTGGATCAACGAAGAAATGCAGGGACTGCCGCATCCATATTTTCCGCAGCCCGCCCGGCCGGTTAAACTGGTCTGGACCGGTTCCAAGTCAGCCCTGATCGAACTCATCTATGGGCTGCAGACCTGCGGGGTGTTCAATAACGGGGCTGCAGACATCAAGCAGATTGCGACCAGTTTTGAACAGCTCTACCGGGTGGACCTTGGGGGGTATTACAGAACCTTCCAGGAACTGCGGATGCGCAAGAAGAACCGGACGGCATTTCTGGACCATGTAAAGGAACGTCTGAACATCCGGATGGACGAATTGGAACACCAGGAGGACCTGCGCCTGAAATCCCACGTCCAGCTCAGGAAGCCCTGAAGCGGCGGATCTCCCTGATCTATTTTTCACCCAACTCGGGAAGGAAGGTATAAAAACCCGGTCCTTCCTACCGGAGCTTTGCCCTTCGACCCTTCCAAGGGTTCTTTTAAACCGTGATCCCATGGCTTCCTGGAGTTTTTTGGTTTGGATCAAGTTATTGCTGGTCCTGATCCTGATCCTGGGTGGATATTACGCAGTCCGCACTTTGCTCCAGTGGATCTGGAATAAAATGAAGTTCCTTCAAAAGGGAATCGAATTCCGGATCCAGATCCGGGTGAGGCCGGAAGAAACCCAACCCAGACCGGTTTATCCCAATGCCCAACCCGTTCCCTCCGGTCTGGTCCGGGAACAGGACCTCTTTGGACTGGTTTATCGCCTGTCTTCGGAGATCAACCAATCCATCCAGCAGGCCGCCGCATCCAAGTTGTCCAGGGAGGAACTGCTTGCCGAGCTCCGGGCCAGGATCCTGCCCTACCTTTTTCTGAAAACATCCCCTTACCGGTTTGCCCTGGATAACCTCCTTTCCGCCGGGTGCGAAAGGGTATGCGCCGTCCACCTGAGCGGAGAAGAACTGGACCGGATCTGGAGGGAATAATCCCGTATTTAAACCCAAGCCCGAAGAAAATTTTCCATTTACTAAAATCAATTTTATGAACAAGGAGAATCTCCAGTTTTTGAAAAATGCAGTGAAATTCATGAGCTTCGATGAAACCACTCAGGCTGAACTGGAAAAGAAGATTCGGGAGGGAACTCCGGAATTCCAGCTCAAGGCCGTTGCACACTTTAACCAGGACGAGGTGGGGGCCCTTTTGTACTTCCGCAAATCAGACAAGTCCGATTATTATTTCTTCAACAAGTATGATGTGGTTGTGCTGCATCCTGAAGAACCGGCCCGGGATAAGTCCCAGACCTTCTATATCCATGGGGGCACCGGAATCACCCTCCGGGAAGCTTATAATCTGCTGGAAGGCAGGTCAGTCTTCAAGACACTTTTGGATCAGGAAGGCAAAAAGTACCAGGCCTGGATGCAGATCGATTTCGGATCGATCGATTCCAACGGCAATTACAAATACAGGCATTTTTATTCCAGCTATGGCTTTAATCTGGTCGAAGTCCTCAACCAATACCCGATCCTGAATCTGGAAAAAGAAGAAGATAAAGACATGCTGATCATTTCCCTGCAGCGGGGAAACCGCCACCCCGTCTGGTTCCTGCTGGACGAAAGAGAACAGCAGGTCTTCGTTGAGGCCGCCCCCCAGTTCAAAGCGCTGAATGTTTTCGATGGGGCACGCCGCAAAATCCGTTTCAGTCCCGATCCGAACCGGAATGGCTCGGTAATCACCCCGGGTGGGGAAATATCCTGAACCTGGGGGCATGGAGAGGCGGGAAACATTCCCTGTAATAAGGGGGATAAATGGCCGGATTATTGCAGGGTTGGCGCCAACTGCCCGAAATTTTTTTTCCGGCCAGCGGTTGCGGTGAAATTTTCAGCCGTTCCTGGCGTTTTCATCCTATTGAATGGACAAGCTGCTGAAGGCAATTGGGATGCTGATCCTCTCCGCTTTATCCCGGCCTGTTATGGGCCAGGATAGCGATATTGGGATCCTTTTAGGCGCCAGCAATTATGGAGGAGACCTTCAGCCTGCCCAGTATACTTTTTTCGAATCCCATCCTGCCTTCAGTTTTCTTTACTGGAAGGAACTGAACGGGCATTTCAATGTCCGGGGAGGCCTTTCCTTCGCACAAATTTCAGGGGATGACCGTTTTAACCCCAAGGTGAGCACCCAGGTTCGAAACCTCAGTTTCCATTCCAATATATCCGAATTGCAGGTGGC
>DATKSX010000277.1:0-5838 GCA_035531415.1 Chitinophagaceae bacterium | reverse complement strand
TCAGGACCAGCCCTAAATGCATGATCCCGTAGGGAGGCCGCCGGGTTTTGACGGCAAACTCATGGAATGCATAAAGGACCAGGGCCACGAAAACCCTCAGGACAAAGAAAACCTGCCAGATCGTTCCGGCATAAATGAAATCCAGGATGGTGAAGAGGGGGTAAACGAAGATGGTGAACCAAATGATGATATTGGCATTAAACCAAGCCTTTGCAAGCAATTTTTGGTTAAAGGCCTCCGGACTGATGAGGTTCCGGTCTATACCAATGACTTTCAAAGACACCAATTCCTTCGGTTTTTCATGGAGTGGTTATCGGAATAGGGATTCTCAGATGGGAATCAAGGAAACAAATATAAAAAAAAATATCCATAATATACCCTCCTTCCCCTAAATTTGTGGCAATTCATGTCCTATGAAATATTGCCTTCTGCTAGGGCTCGGAGGCCTCATGCTGGCAGGGAGCTGCAAAAAAGCGGCCCTCCTGAGCCAGGCCGCCATCGACGAAGCCCGGATCAAGACCTACCTCACGGCCAACAAGATCCAGGCCCTCCGGGATTCTTCCGGGTTGTATTTTGAAATTCTCAGCCCGGGGGATGGGGTCAACTTCCCCAACGCCTCCTCCACGATCACCATCAATTACATGGGGACCCTGCTCAGCGGGACCGTATTCAGTTCCACCTCCAATTCCAATGGTAGCGGCACCACCCCGATCACCCTTCAACTGGGGACCACCGTGACCGGGTTCCAGATGGGGGTTGAAAAAATCTCTAAGGGGGGAAGCATCCTTATCCTGATCCCGTCAGCAATGGGGTATGGCAGACTGCAACAGGGGCAGATCCCTCCCAATTCCGTCCTGGTATACCAGGTGGAACTCCTCCAGGTGTATTAACCCCAGGGCAGGAGTTCCGATTTCCCAATTCCCGGCCCAGGGATTAACTTGCGGAGGTGGAAACTTATCTCAACCTCCTGAGGCATGTGCTGGAGCAGGGAGTTCCTAAATCCGACCGGACCGGGACGGGGACCCGGAGTAGTTTTGGGTACCAGCTCCGGCTGGACCTGTCTGAGGGATTTCCGTTGGTCACCACGAAAAAAATTCATGTCCGTTCCATTATTTACGAATTGCTTTGGTTCCTCAACGGGGACACCAATATCCGGTACCTCCGGGAAAACGGGGTGAGCATCTGGAATGAGTGGGCCGATGCATCAGGCGATCTCGGGCCCATTTACGGGAAACAATGGCGCAGTTGGGAGACCCGGGATGGCAAAGTGATCGACCAGATCAGCGACATCCTCCGACTGATCCGGACCCAGCCCGATTCCCGAAGGATGATCGTCAGCGCCTGGAATGTGGGGGATCTTCCCCGGATGGCCCTCAGCCCCTGTCATTGTTTGTTCCAGTTTTATGTCGGACCCCCTTCTTTACCAGGCGGCCGGCCCCGGCTCAGTTGCCAGCTTTATCAGCGGAGTGCGGATGTGTTCCTTGGGGTCCCCTTCAATATTGCCTCCTATGCGCTGCTGACCCTCATGATCGCTTCAGTCTCCGGATTGGATCCTGGGGAATTCATCCATACTTTCGGGGACGTTCATCTCTACAACAATCATTTGGAACAGGCCACGCTCCAGCTGACCCGCAGCCCTTTCCCGCTTCCGAAAATGATTCTCAACAGCGATGTGAAGGATCTTTTCTCCTTCCAATACGAAGATTTCAGGTTGGAAAATTATATTTCCCATCCACCCATCAAGGCACCAGTGGCCGTATAGCCCATACCCTGTCCCTAAAACGACCTTCCATGACCCTCAGCGCCATCGCAGCAGCCTCCAGCAACGATGTCATCGGTCTGGGCAACCGGCTTCCCTGGAAGCTACCTGCGGATCTGAGGTATTTCAAGAATGTTACCTGGGGAATGCCGGTGATCATGGGAAGAAAGACTTACGAATCGGTGGATTGCCCGTTACCCGGAAGGATCAATATTGTGGTTACCTCCAACAGGGAGTGGAAACGGGACCAGGTGCAGGTCGCCCCCAATGTGGAGGCCGCCATCCGGTTGGCCAGGGAGGCCCGAACCCGGGAAATATTCATTGCCGGAGGGGCAGCCATCTTCCGGGAGGCCTTTGACCTTCTGGACCGGATTTATCTCACCCGCATCAATGCCCGCCTGGAGGGAGATGCCTTTTTCCCTCCCATCCCGGAATCCGAATGGGCTTTGAAAAAGGACGATCCTTTTCCTGCAGATGATAAGAATCCTTACGATTACTCCTTCCAGGTATGGGAAAGGAAATCCCCTAGGATGGGTTAAAATTCCCGGCTGGAATCGAAATGTTCCAGTTCCGTGGCCATGGCGCTCAGGAAAGTGGCTCCAAGGGCCCCGTCGATGCTGCGGTGATCGTAACTCATGGACAGGTAGATCATATGGCGGATCGCGATGGAATCCCCCTGTGGGGTTTCCACCACCACAGGCCTTTTCTTGATGATACCCACCGCCAGGACGGCTGCCTGGGGCTGGTTGATGATCGGGGTCCCCATCAGGCTGCCGAAAGTTCCCACATTAGTCAAGGTAAAGGTTCCTCCCTGGGTATCCTCCGGTTTGAGTTTCCCCTGGCGCGCGGCGGCCGCCAAAGCATTAACCTGCCGGGTCAGCCCCACCAGGTTGAGCTGGTCCGCGTTGCGGATCACCGGAACGATGAGGTTGCCGGATGGCAGGGCGGTGGCCAGACCGATATTGATTTCCTTTCGGATCAGGATTTTATCCCCCTCCACAGAACTGTTGATCAGGGGGAATTTTTTAATGCAGCGGACCAGGGCCTCGATGAAAAGGGGCGTATAAGTCAGTTTTTCGGATTCCCTTTTTTCAAATTCCCCTTTTACCTTTTCGCGCCAACGGACCAGGTTGGTCACGTCTGCTTCGGAGAAACTGGTCACATGGGGGCTGGTTGCCTTGGACCGGACCATATGATCGGCGATGAGCCTGCGCATCCGATCCATTTCCACCACTTCGATGTTGCTGCCATAGGTTGAAGGGCTCTTTTCAGCATCCTTTTCCTGTGTTGTTGCAGCAGGCTCCTGGGTAGCGGAAATTTTTTCTCCCTTCCTGGATGCCACATAATCCAGCAAATCCTTCTTGGTAACCCGTCCTTCATTGCCAGTTCCCCGGATCTTTTCCAGTTCCGAAAGGCCGATCCCTTCGTTGCGGGCAATGGTGAGCACCAGGGGGGAGTAAAATCCTGCCTGGCTGTTTCCTTCCTGAGTTTTAGGCTCCGGGCCGGAGGAAGGAAGTGGCTCCTGGAGGCGGGGTAGTTCGGAGGCCGGCTGTAGGGCCGGGGGCATGGATTCCTCCCCCGAAGTTTGGATCCGGGCGATCACAGTGCCTACCGGAACGATATCATTCTCATGATACAGGATTTCGGTGATCTGGCCTTCGACGGTAGCGGGCAATTCACTGTCTACCTTATCAGTTGCAATCTCCAGGACCATTTCGTCCTCCTTCACATAATCTCCTTCCTTTTTGTGCCAGCGCAGGATGGTAGCCTCCATAATGCTTTCACCCATTTTTGGCATTACCAAGTCTACAATAGCCATAAGGATCCTTTTATAATTTCCGCAATAGGCATCAAAAGTAAGGAATTTACTCCTTGACCGCCCCGGCCTCCCGGAGTAGTTCCAAAACCAGCAGCAGGGCCTGGTTGGATGCGGCCTGAATATTCTGCTCCCGGTTAAATCGGAGTTGGATTTTTCGGGTCAAAAGTTTGCTTTCAGCGCAGGCCGCCATCCAAACCGTACCCACCGGTTTCTCCGGAGTGCCTCCCTCAGGTCCCAATATTCCGGAAGTGGCCAGGCAATAGTCTGCCCCAAGAAGCTGCCGGCCCCCCCTGGCCATGGCGCCCACCGTTTCCCCGCTCACCGCACCGTGGGAGGCAATTAAATCCGGATCAACCCCCAACAGGGAGGTTTTTACCTCGTTGTGATAAGCAACCACGGACCCTTTAAAATAGGCCGAGCTTCCGGGCACCTGGGTGATCAGATGGGCGATATAGCCTCCGGTACAACTTTCTGCAGTGGCGATGGTGGCCTTCAGGCGCACCAAAAGGCGGCCGGTAAGTGCGCCGATTCCAATGTCCTGCTCGGCAAGCAGGATATCGGAAAGTTCGCGGGCCAGTAATTCTCCCTGAACCTGGAGGACCCTGGAGGCATCCGGGAGTTCAGAGGAAACTGCCGTAAGCCGCAGTTTGAGGTAACCGAAGGAAGGCAGGTAAGCCAGTTTGATTTGCGGGGGGAGCTGATTTTCAAAACCCTCCAGGCGATTGGCCACGAAAGATTCCCCCTGGCCTGCGGTAAGTAGGGTCCGGTGAAGAATCTCGGGGGTAACGTAGCGTTGCTTTATTCTGGGAATCACCACCCGGATCATCATGTCCTCCATTTCTGCAGGAACACCGGGCATGGAAACAAAAACCTTTCCTTCCCGCTCAAACCACATACCTGGGGCCGTACCTTTTTCATTGGAAATCGGCTGGCAATCCCGGGGCAGGTCGGCCTGCCGCAGGTTGCTGTCCAGGATGGGAAGGCCCCTTTTGATAAAATAGTCCCGGAGATCCTCGCGGATCTTTTGGTGGACCACCAGGGGAGAGGAAAAATACCGGCTCAGCACTTCCTTGGTAATATCATCCGAAGTAGGTCCCAGGCCTCCCGTCAACAGGATGATGTCGGAATATTCCTTTTCCTGGTCCAGTGCTGATGTTATCGCACCTGCCTCGTCCCCAACCGCGACCCTTCTTTTGAGCCAGATCCCCGCCTGGTTCAGCTGGCGTGCCATCCAGGCCGAATTCGTATCCAGGGTTTGGCCAATCAGCAACTCATCGCCGATCGTTATGATGGAACAGGTTATCGCTTGGAAACTCATCATCGGTATTTTAGAAACAAGGGCCTTGATCGGGATCGGGTTCTCAGGTTTCCCCGGGAAAAAAATAAGGTCTTAAGAGGTCCAGCACCGCCTCCGGAAGGCAGGTTTTCTTCCTGGTTTCCCGGTCCAGGATCACCATAGTGGTCACTCCGGCATGGACCAACTCCCCTGAAGGATTGAAAAGTTCCGAATGGAACCTTACCCGGGAATCGGAAGGCCATTGGCGAAGGGAGGTCCGGACCGTCACGAGTTCATCGTATCCCAGGGGTCGCAGGTACCGGCAATGCAGCTCGGCAACGACCATCAGGATACCTTCGGTTTCCAGGCGGCTATAAGGATACCCCAGTTTTCGGAACGATTCTGCCCGACCCACTTCAAAATACTGGGCGTAATGACCGTAATACAGGTAACCCATCTGGTCGGTTTCTCCATACCGGACCCTGATGGTAGTTTCAGATTCGTACAAGAGATTGGTTTGAGGATGAAAATCCGGTTGTCGTCACCTGATCATGCCGTCCACGGAAATCCTCCCGGGCCCGCAAAAAAGGATGGTGCAGCCGATAATCAGATATAACCAGACCAGTTCCTGTTTCCCGATCCCGGCATGCGGGAACACCAGGGCCAGGATGACCACCATTTCCAGGATAATGACGATTACCGCCAACCGGGTGAAAAGCCCGATTAAAAGGAAAAGGGAGCAAACCAATTCCCCGAAAAGGACCATCAGGAGGGAAATCCTCGATCCCACATGGAGGGGGTCTGAAAAGGTCCGCGACAGGGCAGCGTAATGGGTCAGTTTGGGCCACCCATGGGTGAACATCAGAAGCGCAGTTCCGACTCTCAGGATCAGCAGCCCTAAATTGGCCCAGCCTGTACTCAGGTAACCGGAAAAGAATTTCCCCATATGCTGATAGGTGAGGAGCAAAATTACAACGAAATGTT
>DATKSX010000276.1:0-4343 GCA_035531415.1 Chitinophagaceae bacterium | reverse complement strand
AAATTAAATGGATCGTTTGTGGATTTGCAGCATGGTTCACGGTCCCAATCATGGTATAATTCTGAATCTGCGGGTTAAATAGAGGGGTATTGAAGTATAATATCAGACCAAGGGAATCCCCTTCAACGATATATATTCCGTCGTACTTGATCTGGCAGGTCGTTGTGTCGGTCCCGGTCTGTCCCCAGAAATCGTAATAACGGTAAGACCCGTCAAGGTTAAATTGAATATCGGTGCCCCATGAGGCACCGCCGCCAGAACTGGTTGCTGATCCAACCCAAAATCCATTTAAAACACCGAGATAGGGGCCTTGAACGGAATTCTTTTTGCAGCCTGTAAAAGGAAGGCCTATGATAGACAGCACCAGGCTGGCCTTAAAAATCTTGTTCATTTTATTTCGATTTAAGGTTTGGTTCCGGTTTTCGGGGACCGGTCGCGGTCTAAAATAATAAAATTTTCATTTTTTCTCATACGAGGGCCCGGAAATTTTATATTAACCTTCCCGGTTTCAACCGGCTTTTAATCAGGTGGATATAAATGGGGTGGATTGGGTGAAGGGGGGAATTTCGAGGGAATATTCCTATCTTGATAGCATGCTTAAGAAAATATTTCTGATCCTGCTTTGCGGGGCAATGGGCAATTGCGGTGCTGCCCCGCTTCCCTCCATCGCCCGGACCCCACCCGGCCCCGGTCCAATCCATACCGCAAATCCCCATGCGTCGAAAGAAGCACGGAAGCTCCTTCGCTTCCTGTATTCCATCCAGGGGAAATACACCCTCAGCGGGATGCATAACTTCCTGGGCAAAATGTCGGTTTATTATGACAGCGTCTACGCAATCACTGGAAAACACCCGGCGATCTGGGGCGGGGATTTCGGATTTGCCGACTCCACGCATGATATTGATAACATCAAATACCGGCCCCTCCTGGTCCCCGAGATTGAAAAGCAATACCGAAACGGGGCTATTATCGTGATGACGTATCATCAGGCCAACCCCCTGATCGGGGAACCTTGCAATTTTATCGGCGGGGTCCAGAGCAAGATGACCGACCAGCAATGGAAGGACCTGCTCACTCCCGGGACCCCGGTCTACGAAGCCTGGCGCAAACAGATGGACAAGCTGGCCGCGGTCTTCGTACAGTTGCGGGATAAGCATATTCCCGTGATCTTCCGCCCCTACCATGAGATGAACGGCAGCTGGTTCTGGTGGGGCGGCCGGCCCGGACCCCAGGGCTCTCCCGGACTGTATCGGCAGCTGTTCGATTATTTCACGAAGAACTGGAAGCTGAACAACATTCTCTGGGCCTGGACCCCGGACAAACCCTGGCCCGGGATCAGTAATTTCTATCCGGGCCCCGACTATGTAGACATCCTGGGATCCGACATTTATCCGATGCAGGATACCAATGTGGTCTACCGGCAGGTTTGGTACGATACCATGAAGGTGATCGCAAACGGAAAACCACTTGCCCTGACCGAAAACAGCGCGGCACTGACTGATACGGTGCTGCAAACCCAGCCCTGGCTCTGGTTCATGTCCTGGGCCAACCTCCTTTTCTTTTCCACCAGCCCCCAGGCCATCAGGGACCTGTATGCCAACAAAAAGGTGCTCAGCCGGGAGGACCTCCCGGATTGGAAGCACATGAAAGACTGACGAAACGTTTCCCTTGGAATCATTTTTCAGCAATGCGTTGAAGGCCTGGGCCCTGGAGGGAAATGGAAGGGCCATGCCCTGGAGGGGGGAAAGGGACCCTTACCGGATCTGGCTTTCGGAGGTGATCCTGCAGCAGACCCGGGTGGAGCAGGGCATGCCTTATTATCTTAAGTTCATCCAGGCCTATCCGGACGTGAATTCACTTTCCGGGGCCCGCGAAGAAGAAGTCCTGGTGCTCTGGCAGGGGTTGGGGTATTATTCCCGGTGCAGGAACCTGGTTGCCGCGGCCCGCAGGATCGCCACCCGGTACGGTGGAAAGTTCCCGGAGCGTTACGCCGACATTCTTTCCCTGCCCGGGGTCGGTACCTATACCGCGGCAGCCATCGCTTCTTTTGCCTTCGGGCTGCCCCATGCCGTTGTGGACGGCAATGTGGTTCGGGTCCTGGCAAGGTTCTTCGGGATCGCCCTGCCTCCGGGCAGCGCGGAAGGGAAAGCAGCCTTTGGAGGCCTTGCGGATCGGTTGCTGGACCGCAAGGCCCCGGGATTATACAACCAGGCTCTGATGGATTTCGGGGCACAGGTTTGTACCCCCCGTTTGCCCTCCTGCCCGGATTGTCCCATGCAAAACCAATGTGTGGCATTCCAATCCGGCCGGACCAGCCTCCTGCCCGTCCGGGATCCCGGACCGAAGGTCATGGACCGTTATTTCCATTACCTGGTCATCCAGGTCCGGGACAAGGTCTATATTCAAAAAAGGACCCAAAGAGATATCTGGGAGCATCTTTATGAATTTCCCCTGATCGAAACGGATCAACCCCTGACCCCGGGGAAACTTTTCCGGTCCATGGAATTCCACAATCTGCTCAGGGGAAGTGATTTCCGGGTGGTGGAAACCAGCAAGGCCCCGGTCCGGAAACTAACCCACCGCAGGATCCATGGGACCTTCACCCGGATCCTTGCCAAAGAGCCCCCTGGCCCGTTGGCCGGGCACCTTCTGGTTCCAATCACCGATCTTTCCCTTTATGCATTTCCGAGCCTCATTGTTTCCTTTTTACAGGGAAACCATTTAACATTATTGGGAGCGATTGCCGGTTCATAAAACCGGATTCCTTGATCAAAATCCAATGATATGAGAGGCGTGAACAAGGTTACCCTGATCGGTAATCTGGGAAAGGACCCTGAAGTGCAGGTCCTGGAAGGGAATATCTCCGTGGCCAAGTTTTCCCTGGCCACTACCGAGACATTCAGGGACCGCTCCGGTAGACAGATTTCGCAGACCGAATGGCATACCGTGGTGCTGTGGAGGGGCCTGGCCGAGCTGGCCCAGAAGCACCTCCATAAGGGCAGCCTGGTTTATATCGAGGGGAGGCTGCACCGGAGCTGGGAGGACAAGGACAAGAAAAAGAAATTTGCCACGGAGATCGTGGGAGATACCCTGGTAATGCTCGATAAAAGGCTGGAAACCAATGGTGGGATTCCATCCCCTCCCATCCGGGTGGGGAGCCAGGCGCTGCCCACCCGGAACAACTTCCGGCCCATGGGGATTCCAAGGGCCAACCGGATGCCCCGGATGACCTGCCCTTCTGATCCCCGGGGTCAGGGTCCGATTGTTTATCTTTACCTGTGGGAAAGCAGCCGGTAGCTTTTTACCGAGGGCTTTCCTCTTTTTTTCATCAAACAGATTCCTCTTTGGACTACCATTCGGCAGGGAGCCCACAGGCTATTTCGCAGAACAACATCACCCTGCTTATCCTGATTCTGATCGTCCTGCTTTGCTTTTCGGCCCTGTTATCCGCGGCAGAGGTGGCCTTCTTTTCCCTCAACAGCAGGGACCTGAATATCCTCAGGGCCCGGCAGAACCGGAATGCCCGTATCGCGGGCATGCTGCTGGAAAAGCCGGGCCTGCTCCAGGCCTGCCTGATCATGGTCGGCTGCCTGCTCAATATTTCCTTCATCCTCATCGCCAATTTTCTGGCCGGACAAATGCTTTCCTTCCAGGCGAGCCTGGTCGGCTCCCTGGCGGTCCGGATCGTGCTGATCACTTCCGTGCTCCTGCTTTTCGCGCAGGTGCTTCCCCGGATCTATGCCACGCGAAATGCCCTCAGGACAGCCCTGTTCACCGCACCCCTGCTTCAGGCCTGCCGGGAATTCCTGGGACCCCTGGTCAAACTCTATGACAACATTTCCCGGTATATCGAAAAGAAATTTTCCCCCGCCGATGCGGAAGGAATGAGCTTCGATCAGATCGACGAGGCCATTGCCTCCACCGTGAATGAATCGGCCACCGAGGATGAGCGCAATCTCCTCAAGGGGATCGTGGAGTTCGGCAACATCACCGTGAAACAGATCATGCGGGGGCGACTGGACGTGTCCGGGATCCGGGAGGAATCCAGCCTGCAGGAAGTCATCAGCCAGGTCAGTGAGCTGCATTATTCCCGCCTGCCGGTATACCGCCAGAACCTGGACCAGGTCAGCGGAATGATCCATACCAAAGACCTGTTGCCTTACCTGGATGACCCCGGTGACGGAAACTGGAAGCACCTGATCCGGCCCCCCTATTTCGTGCACGAACAGAAGCTCATCGAGGACCTGCTCCGGGAATTCCAGTCCAGGCATATTCATTTCGCGATCGTGGTGGACGAGTTCGGGGGCACCTCGGGAATTGTGACCCTGGAGGACATCCTGGAA
>DATKSX010000275.1:0-5199 GCA_035531415.1 Chitinophagaceae bacterium | reverse complement strand
GACCGTTTCCGAAGATTAAAAGACTCCTAAAATCCTGAGGTAACCCCTCCCTGCCGGATGAAAGGCTTAAATTTGCCGAATGATCCTGGTGAAAAACGTTTTGGTGACCGCAGTTCTGGTCTTCCCTGTACTTCAGGCGTTTTCCCAACAATCCGATCCTTTCATCCGCATCACCCAGCCTTTAGACTCCCACCTTGAAGTAACCGGTTCCCCGAATTATGTAGCCGGGAGCACCTGCAGGGGATGCGTGCTCACCCTGAACGGTGATCCGGTCAGGTTATATCCTACCGGGGCCTTCGCCATTCAGCTGGATCTGGTTCCCGGGGATACCATGTTCAATTTCGAGGCCACCCTCCCTGGTAAAAAACTGGCCCGCCGGCTGTATTATGATTACGCGCCGGTGCCACCGGAGCAAACCGACTCCATTTTCGGGATTTCCCAAATCACCACCTTTCCGGAGGGTAATCTCGAGCTTTCACCCGGGGATGTGATCCGGATCCGGGTCAAGGGATATCCCGGCTGCAAGGCCACCTGGCTCGACGGACAGCCTCTTTATGAGCAGCCTCCTTCCATGGAGGGAGGTATTGGCGGAATCTATCAGGGCTCCTATACCGTGAAACTGGGAGACAGCCTGCTGCGGGGCAATATCCAGGTTACCCTGTCCGACATTCAGGGTCAACAGATCACCCGTTCCACCCCTTACCAGTTTTCCCTGTTCGGAGGGGAGCAGGTAGGCATCACGAAGGGGCAATTGCCCTTCCTGGTTTACGGCCTGGGGACCGACCGGCTGGGAGGAGCCAAGATGGGATACCTGGACACAGCGGTCCTGCTTCGGCTCACCGGGAAGTTCAATAACGAATACCGGGTGAAACTATCCGAAGGACTGGATGCCTATATCCCCCAACAAGACGTGACCCTGCTTCCGGAGGGAAGTTTTTCTCCCCAGTCCCTGACAGGTCCCTGGAAAATATACGGAGATGGCCGGAACGATTATGTCTCGATCGCTTTGTCCGAAAAACTTCCCTACCGCAGCATTGAAGACCCCGACCCTTCCCAGATCACCGTGGATTTATACGGGGCCACAGCCAACACGAACTGGATCACCCAGCTCCGTGGGATCGGTGAGATCCGGTCGGCCTATTATGAGCAGGTCCAGGAAGGGGTGTTCCGCATTCATATCCTGCTGAAAAATCCCTTAAGCTGGGGTTATTCCATAAATTATCATGGTAACGACCTCGTGATCCGGGTCAAACATCCCCCGGCCGCGGTCTCTTTGGCCGGCTTGAAGATCGCCATCGACCCGGGGCACGGGGGGTCCAATCTCGGGGCGCTCAGCCCGACCGGGGTTTATGAAAAAGAGCTCACCCTGGAAGTCGCATTTGACCTGAAAGCAGCGCTGGAAAAGGCCGGAGCCCGGGTGATCATGACCCGGACCAATGATATTTCCCTGGACATGGCCCAGCGGATCCTGTGGTTGCGCAAGGAAGATCCGGACCTGATGGTGAGCATTCATATGAATGCTTCTGCGGACCCCATCCATATCAGCGGGACCAGCACCTATTACCGGTACCCCGGATTCCGGCCGCTCAGCCAGGACATCTACAGCCAGATGCAGGCTTTAGGCCTCAAAGGGTTCGGCAACGTCGGCAGTTTCAATTTCGCCCTGAATGGCCCTACGGAATTTCCCAATGCCCTGGTGGAATGCCTATTTATCACCAACCCCTCGGATGAAATGAAGATCCTGGATCCGAATTTCAGGCAAAAGGTAGCTCAGGCCATCCTGGTGGGAATCAGGAACTTTATTACCCGGCCGGACCAACCCGGATAGGGGATGGGCGGTACCCTCCGGATTTAAACCTTGTTTGGAAATCCCGGTCTATGCCTAAAGGAGTTTCATGTCGGTTGTAGCGGATTCAGTTAAAATTCAGCACCTGTACTGGCGCGCCCGCCTCGGGATCACCCCGGCAGACCTGCTCAGCGCGGAACACCGGCATTTGAAGAAACTGATCGCCAAGACCATGCGTGGCGGGGAGAGCCGTCCTTCCGAAATCACCGTCCCCCAGACAGAGGAAATATCCCGGATCCAACCCGGTCAGTTCAAATCCATGTCACCCGAGCAACGGCGTGCCCTGTTCAAAACAAGCGAAGAGGGCATCAGGGCCCTGAACCTGGGGTGGATCGCGGAAATGTGCGCAACGGACCATCCGCTACTGGAAAAAATGGCCCTGTTCTGGCATGGCCATTTCGCCTGCAGGGTGCCCAATGTGAAGCACAACCAGCAGTTGCTTCAGGTGATCCGAGACAATGCCCTGGGCAATTTCGGGGACTTGCTTACGGCGGTTTCCAAGAGCCCGGCCATGCTCCAGTTCCTCAATAACCAGCAGAACCGCAAACAGCATCCCAATGAGAATTTCGCCCGGGAGGTGATGGAACTTTTCACCATGGGCCGGGGAAATTATACGGAGGAAGACGTGAAACAGGGGGCCAGGGCATTTACCGGTTGGGGATTCGACCCAACGGGGGAGTTCCGGTTCAGGCCGAACCTCCATGACGATGGGGAAAAACTGTTTTTGGGCAAAACGGGAAATTTTACCGGGGAAGATGTGCTGCGCATCATCCTGGAGCAAAAGGACACGGCATATTTCATCACGGGAAAGTTGTACCGGTTCTTCGTCAACGACAATCCGGATGAGTCCATCATACGTCCGCTGTCGGAGCAGTTTTATCAGAGTAATTATGACCTGAAGGAGCTCATGGGAACCCTGTTCAGCTCAGATTGGTTTTATGACCAGGCCAATGTGGGGGCGATCATCAAATCCCCGGTGGAGCTCATGGCGGGAATGATCCGCACGGTCCCTGCAACTTTCCAGAAGCCCCAGGTTTTGGTGCTGTTTCAGCGGGTGCTTGGACAGGTCCTGTTTTATCCCCCCAATGTGGCCGGTTGGCCCGGCGGGAAATCCTGGATCGACAGCTCTACCCTGATGTTCCGGCTCCGCCTGCCCCAGCTCCTGTATTATTCCCAGGAATTCAGCGTTCATCCCAAGGACATGCCGGATGAGATCATGGATGATGGAATGACCATGCAGGCCAATGATGCCACCCTGAAACAAATGTCCAGGAAAGTGGAAGCCACCGTCAACTGGGATCCTTATCTTAAGGCGTTCGATGCGGTGAGCCAGGAGGACCTTCCCGGCGCCATCGCCTCCGCCCTGATCGTCAATGCCCCAAAAAGGATCGATAAGAGCCTGTTGGATAATTTCTCGGACCAGGGTTCCCGGGAGCATTATATTGAAACCCTGACCATCAACCTCATGAGTACCCCGGAATACCAGCTTTGCTGATGAAGGGGTCCGGGGGCGGATAATAATTGATCATCAGCCAAAAGAAGGAAGACATGCTCATCATCAACCGGCGAAAGTTTCTCCAAGTCGGGTCCCTGGCTTCAGCGGCCGCCCTGGTCCCGAAATTCCTGAAAGGGTTCGAAAGGTATACCTTGCCCGCCGCGGAGCGGAACCTGGTGGTCCTGCAACTATCAGGAGGCAATGACGGGCTCAATACCGTGATCCCTTACCGCAATGACATTTATTATTCCAGCAGACCCGTGCTGGGGATTCCCACGGGGCAGGTCCTGCCCCTGGATGACGAGCTGGGTCTGCATCCGGCCCTCACGGGACTGAAATCTTTTTACGACAACGGCGAACTGGGCGTCCTGAACCTGGTGGGGTACCCCAACCCGGACCGGTCCCATTTCAGGTCCATGGACATCTGGCAGAGCGGAAGCGAGTCAGACCAGTTAATCACCACCGGCTGGGTCGGCCGCTATCTGGACGCGCAATGCCCGGGGTGCGCAAAGCCCACACTTGCCCTGGAAATGGACGATACCCTCAGCCTGGCTCTGAAGGGGCAAAACCTGACTGGGATCGCGGTGAAAGATCCCCAGCGGCTTTATGCCACAAGCAACGACCCTTATTTCCGGGTGATCCTGAAGGACCATCCCGTGGACGATGACCATGTCAATGTGGATTACCTCTATAAGACCATGGCCGAAACAGTTTCCTCCGCCGATTACCTGTACCGGCAATCCAGGATCTACAAGAGCAACGCTTCCTATCCAGACACGGAAATCGGAAAGAACCTCAAAACGATCGCGGAGCTCATCATCTCCAGGACCGATACCAGGGTGTACTATGTTTCCCTGGGCAGCTTCGACACACATGTGAACCAGCATCCCCAGCAACAATGGCTGTTCACCCAGCTGAGCGACGCCCTTACCGTATTCACCAACGATCTAAAATCCAACCATTGCTTTGACCAGACCATGGTCATGACCTTTTCGGAATTCGGAAGAAGGGTAAGCCAGAATGCCAGCCAGGGTACGGACCACGGAACGGCCAACTGTATGTTCCTGATTTCAGGAGCCCTCGCGAAGAAGGGAGTGCTGAATGAGGGGCCCAATCTCAGGGACCTGGACGAAGGTGACCTGAAATACCAGGTGGATTTCAAACAGGTCTATGCCACGATGTTGAACAGGTGGCTTGGGGCTGATGATGCGAAGATCCTGGGAAAGCAGTATGAATATCTCCATTATATCTAATCAGAGCACCGGCTTCTGAATCCGGGATTGCCTGCAAAGCATGGACGGATTTGGTAACGCCCCCATAATTTCAAGCAATGCTCCCAAATTATCAATTGCAATCTGTACTATGGGACCATAGTGTCATGTTCCCATCCAGATCGGCGCGGATCTGGAAGTGGAAAGGGCAGTTGAGAGGGGTGTCTTTCCCAAATGCGGAGCAAAACCTGGATCCCGGTCAGCGAAAATCCATGGTTCATCCTGACCAAAACGCCTAACCGGATTACCTGCAGTTTTAAATTCTCAAAAGGCGTTTAAATCCCCTTACCCTTAAGATGCCGATATGGAGTCCCTCAATTAAATTCTACAATTTATAGGGGAAAAGATAAGACTTCCCTTTATTTCCGGGGGGCGAGGAATGGAAATTAT
Source organism: Chitinophagaceae bacterium (assembly GCA_035531415.1). Classification (GTDB taxonomy): domain Bacteria; phylum Bacteroidota; class Bacteroidia; order Chitinophagales; family Chitinophagaceae; genus JANWKA01. Next base: position 197 of record DATKSX010000275.1, on the reverse strand, counting down.
ACTATTGAATTATTTTTCTGAATTTTAGGATTTTATTATTCAGTTTAAAAAGTAGAGTATGAACCACAATATTTCATCCAAAAAGGCTTATCATGAAACCATGGTTGCTATTTACAACTTAATGAACAAGGGGGAGGCAAATCTTACCGCAAAAGAACTCAAATCTCTTGAAGCAATGGCCAGGGCCGCGGAGGAAT
>DATKSX010000274.1:0-4329 GCA_035531415.1 Chitinophagaceae bacterium | reverse complement strand
TAATGGGGTGGATCCGGAAACCTACCAGTATGGGTTGCTTCGTGAAACCCAAAGCAAATCCTTACCCTTCCTGGCCAGAACATTTAGCCAATCCAACCTTAAAAACAGACTGAGCATGATAAACCGTAACCGATCCTCCCGACTCCAGGTACTTCGGTACCTTGTCATCCTTCCCCTTGCAGGCGCATCCCTGGCCCTGCTTGGGAACTCCAGGCCAACTGCGGGTCCTGGAACTCAAGACCCTGCAGTCCATAGGACTATTTCCTTTGCTCCGGATTCCATTCCTGCAACCAGGAATCAAAGGGTATCTCCAAAAATAAGGGCTTCAGCCGCCCCCAAGGCTTCAACGGTAACAGTTAGGGCTTCCACTGCGCCCAGGGCTTCAACGGTAACAGTTAGGGCTTCCACTGCGCCCAGGGCTTCAATGGTAACTGTAAGGGCTTCAACAGCCCCCAAGGCTTCAACATTACCTGCTACTCCGCCACCTGCAGTTGCGGGCCCTGTTCCCCCGCCTCCGCCACCGAAGCGTCCACCACCCCCGCCTCCACCACCCCCACCTCAACCACCGGTTCGTGGTTCCAAGTAGCCGGGAGGCCCGATAAGGCATTAGGGATCTGGGATGGATGAAAAGATCCTGAAAAAGGGTTGGAAGAGGGGAGATATTTCGGGTATGAAAAAAGGGATCACTACGAGGTCGGTGTGAAGGCGGTGGAAAGCTGCAGGGACCAGAGGGCCCTGCAAACCCGCAGGAAAAATCCATCTTGCCGAATTACCCCGCAAGGGATTGCATCAAATCACCGGAGATGGGGTTGAAAATGGAAAACCCTCCTGAAATCAAACCAGGGAAACCAGGGCCTCATTAGGATATTGTCCCGGCAAACGGGGACAGGGAAAATCAGGGTATTTCTGGTTATAAGAAATAGACCAAAGAATCTCGATCAGGCCCGCTTCTTCCGGTAATCAGTGGCCTGCGACCATGCCGGATGCCATCTCAACCACATGTTCTACCGTGAATCCATATTCCCGGAAAACCACTTCTCCCGGAGCTGAGGTCCCGAATTCGGTCATCCCCAGAATCTTTCCTTTCAGCGTCGTATAGCGGAGCCATCCGATGGGGGAACCGGCTTCCACGGCAATTCGGGCCGTGAGGGATGGGGGGAATACCAGGTCCCGGTAAGCCTGGGCCTGCCTTTCGAACAATTCCCAGCTGGGCATGCTCACCACGCGGGCTGCAATACCCTTTTCTTTCAGCCTGGGCTGTGCCTGGAGGACCAGCTGGACTTCGGATCCGGAGGCAATCAGGATCAGGTTGGGGGTGGTATGGGCTTCTGAAAGGATATAGGCACCGCGCTGCAGGCCTTCCGCTTTTCCGTATTGCTGTTGGTCCATCACAGGCAGGTTCTGGCGGGTGAGCACCAGGGCAACCGGTCCTCCACTGTGCTCCAGTGCGGCACGCCAGGCCTGCGTGGTCTCATTGGCATCGGCGGGACGGATCACGGTGATATGGGGGACCGACCGCAGACCGATCAGCTGTTCAACCGGTTGGTGGGTAGTTCCGTCCTCTCCCAGACCAATGCTGTCGTGGGTGAAAACATATATTGGACGGATTTTCATGATGGAGGCCAGTCGTATGGGAGGCCGCATATAATCCGAAAAGATCAGGAAGGTGGCCCCATAGGGAATGATGCCCGGGGTGAGGGCCAGTCCGTTCAAAATGGCGCCCATGGCATGCTCCCGGATCCCGAAATGGAAATTCCTGCCTTCCCGGTGCTGGGCGGAAAAGGAAGTGTATTGGTCCAGCATCGTATCGGTAGAGGGCGACAGGTCAGCCGATCCCCCGATCAGGGTGGGGAGGCTGGAGGCGATGGCATTCAGTATTTTTCCGGAAGCCTTCCGGGTGGCAATCTGGTCCCCGGCTTTGAAATTGGGAAGCTTCTCCGTCCAGCCAGCCGGCAAATGTCCTGCGCTGAGTTGCTCGAATTCCCGGGCCAGATCCGGGTATTTTTCCCGGTAGGATTCAAAAAGCCTGGTCCAGTTTTCCCGGACCGGCCCTCCCTTGGATCCAGCCTTGTGGTAGAAATCCCGGACCTGGTCCGGGATCACGAAAGACTGGTCCGGATCAAATCCCAGGTTCTCTTTCACGAGTCTTACCTCCTGCACCCCCAGGGGAGAGCCGTGAGCTCCCGCAGTATCCACCTTGTTGGGACTTCCGTAAGCGATATGGGTTCGGATCGAGATCAGGGAAGGCCTCCCGGTTTCTGCTTTGCCTTTTTCAATGGCTGCGGCGATCGCGCGGGTGTCATTTCCGTCGGCGATTTCCTGCACGTGCCATCCATAGGCTTCAAAACGGGCCCCCACATTCTCGTCAAAAGTCAGGTCCGTATTTCCCTCAATGGAAATGTGGTTATTATCATAAAGGTAGACGATGCCTCCAAGTTTGAGATGTCCTGCAAGGGAAGCAGCTTCCGAGGAGATGCCCTCCATCATGTCGCCGTCGCTGCAGATGCCAAAAACATGGTAATTGAACAGGTCGAATCCGGGCTTGTTATAACGGGCTGCCATCCAATCCCGGCCGATCGCAAATCCCACCCCGTTGGCAAATCCCTGACCCAGGGGCCCGGTGGTGACTTCGATTCCGGACGTCAGGCCATGCTCGGGGTGCCCGGGAGTCTTGCTGTGGAGCTGCCGGAAATTTTTAATGTCGTCCAGGGTGAGGGCATACCCGGTCAGAAAAAGGTAGCTATACTGAAGCATGCAGGCATGGCCGTTGGACAGGATGAAACGGTCCCGGTTTGGCCAGTCGGGGTGGTTGGGATCAAAGATCATCGATTCTGACCATAGGACATGGCCCACAGGGGCCAGCCCCATGGGGGCACCGGGATGGCCTGAATTGGCTTTCTGCACGGCGTCGGCTGCCAGAACCCGCACCGTGTTGATGCAATGTTGTTCCAGGCTGGAAGGATCAGTATTCATTATGAGAAAGGATTATTTTAAGGGGCTAAAGTTACGATTTATAATACGGAGCGTAAAACCCATAGATCTATAGCCTATGGGAGGAAAGGGACTAAAATTGATTTTTTTGAATTATTTGCTACAAGTTTTTGAGCTGCAAAAAGGTTGCCGCAGAATCTAAAAGTATAAAAGCTACCGGGAGAAAAGGGCGGACCTCCGAGATCCCCAATCCGCATTTCTCATTGCTTTGAAAGTCGCCTGGAGGAGCGTCCATATTTAATAGGGGTTATAAAAAAAGGGAACCGTAAGTTCCCTTTTTTTGCTTTTCAAAGGATTAGCCCTTGATCCAAGGCCATGCCGGTTTGCAGCAATCCGGTTCCTGTCACCACCCCGGGCAATTTGCCCTTTAAGGCATTCCCGTTATTACCCTGGCCGCAATAAGAGCGGTTGCTGCAAATCTTTGGGGCACGGCCAAAAATGCGTCTTTAATAGTATCAAAAGGAGTAATTTCAAGAACCATGCCATGAAAACAGGCTGTGGCGGTAGTGGGGCAGGCGATTTTCCTGAAAACTGGGGCCGGTATTTTCACCGGGTGCCGATGGCATGGATATTGAACGAGTTGTACAAACCAAAGTAATGAAATCCATCTGGTCGGGATCGATAGGCTTCGGCCTGGTGACCATTCCGGTTAAATTATTCAGCGCGGTCCAGGATAGCACCCTGGATATGAATCTGCTGGACCGGAAGGACCATGCCCATATCCGGTACAAGCGGGTGAACGAGGATACCGGAAAAGAAGTGGACTGGCAAAATATCGTCAAGGCTTTCAATTATGAAGGGAAATATGTCGTGCTCTCGGATAAGGAATTCGAGGCCGTAAGCCCGGAAAAAAGCAATCGGGTGGATATCTACCAGTTCGTCAGGATTTCGGAAATCGACAGTGTGTATTTCGAGACTCCCTATTACCTGGAACCGGACCGAAACGGGGAAAAACCCTACGTGTTGCTTCAAAAGGCCCTGGAACAGGAATCCATGGCCGCTGTGGGGACCTTCGTCCTCCGCAACCGGGAGCATCTGGTGGTGATCAAACCCTTCCAGGGTGTTCTCGTATTGAACCAGATCCGTTTCAGCCAGGAGATCCGGGATCAAAGGGAAATAAAGCTTCCGAAAAATCGCGCCGTCAAGCCCGCGGAAATGAAGATGGCCCTGGAACTGATCCGACAAATGACCGGGAAGTTCGATATCACCAAATTCAGGGATACTTATTCCGGTGATCTGATGAAGGTGATCCGTTCCAAGGCAAAGGGAACCCGGGTCCGTCAGCATTCCATGAAGGTCGTTCATCGCAATCCCACCGGCCTGATGGAACAACTTAAA
>DATKSX010000273.1:0-6153 GCA_035531415.1 Chitinophagaceae bacterium | reverse complement strand
CAAGTGCTACCCTTTTGGCCTGGCCTCCGGAAAGTTCCCCTGCGGGCTGGCTGAAATCCTGGATGCCCAGCCTACCCAGGATTTGTTTCACCCGGGCTTCCAGGTCCCAGCCGTTCAGCTCATCCACCCTGCTGATGGAAGCATTAAGCGTTGCCGGGTCCGCTGAAGGACCCAGTGCGCTGAGGGCCTCATAATCCCGGACGGCATCCAGGACCGGTTGATGGTGGTCGAAAATATTTTCCAGGACCGTCCGGGATCCGTTCAGAACCGGGGATTGCTTCAGGTAGGCCACGCGGATATCCTTACTGACCCAAACCGTTCCGGAATCGGGAGTATCCAGCCCGGCCAGGATGTTCATCAGGGTGGTTTTTCCACTCCCGTTCCTTCCCACCAACGCGATTTTGTCCCCTTCGCTGAGGTGAAAGCTGATCTGGTCGAACAGGACCCTGAGGCCATAGGACCTCGTGAGACCTTCGACGGACAAATAGTGCATGGTTGAATTTAAGGCTTGTTCAGCTTTTGGGGAAAAGCGGCAGAAAATGGTTTTGGTAAACATCCCGGATCCCTTCGGCCAGTCCGATCCGGTGATGCCACCCCAGCTGATGGATCCGGGATACCTCCAGCAACTTGCGGGGAGTCCCGTCCGGTTTGGAGGGATCAAAACTGATTTTCCCAGAAAACCCCACAATATCTGCGACCAGCTTTCCCAGTTCGGCAATGGTAAGGTCCGTTCCGGTGCCGATATTGAGAAATCCAGGCTCATCAAAGCGGGACATGACCAGGACACAGGCTTCGGCCATATCGTCCACATGCAGGAATTCCCGGCGCGGGGTGCCGGTCCCCCATAAAATCACTTCTTTAGCCCCCCCAATCTTCGCCTCATAAAACTTTCGAATCAGGGCGGCCAGGACATGGGAGCTGACAGGATCATAATTATCATTGGGCCCATAAAGGTTAGTCGGCATCACCGAAATGAAATGGCATCCATACTGGGACCGGTAGGCATCACACATCTTGATCCCGGCAATCTTGGCGACCGCATAGGGTTCATTGGTGGGTTCCAGCGCTCCGGTGAGCAGGTAATCCTCGCGGAGGGGTTGGGGGGCCATCCGGGGATAAATGCAGGAGGAACCTAAAAACAAAAGCTTCTGCACTCCGGTCCTCCAGGCCTGGTGGATCACATTGTTCTGGATCTGCAGGTTGTCGTAGAGGAATTCTGCGCGCAGGGTATTGTTCGCCATAATGCCCCCGACTTTAGCCGCAGCCAGGAATACATAGTCGGGCTTTTCCGTTTCGAAAAATGCAGCGGTCCTGGCCTGGTCCCTGAGGTCCAGCGCACCGGAATCCCGGGTGAGAATCCGGGAATATCCCTCCTGCCGGAGCTTTCGCAGGATCGCGCTGCCCACCATGCCCCGGTGCCCGGCAACATATATCTTATCCTGGGGGTTCACACAGTTGAATTATTTTCAAGGGACCGGAGGTCCTCCCGGACCATTTCCCGGACCAGTTCCTCCAGGGTATATTTTGGAGCCCATCCCAGGACCTCCTTCGCCTTACTCGAATCCCCGACCAGCAGGTCGACTTCCGTAGGCCTGAAATACCTGGGATCGATGGCAATGATTTCCTTCCCTTCCCGCAGTTGGAACCTGGAGTTGGAGCAATGGGCGATCAGCCCTTTTTCCGATGACCCGGAACCTTCAAAGGACAGTTCAATGCCCAACTCGGCGAAGGTCATCCGCACCAGGTCCCGGATCGAAGTCGTGATTCCGGTGGCGATGACCAGATCCAGCGGCTGATCCTGCTGGAGCATCAGCCACATGGCTTCCACATAGTCCCGGGCATGCCCCCAGTCCCTCCTGGCGTCCAGGTTACCGAGGTAGAGTTTCTCCTCCTTTCCCGTGGCGATCCGGGTGGCCGCCCGGGTGATTTTCCGGGTGACAAAAGTCTCGCCCCGGACCGGGCTTTCATGATTAAAGAGGATTCCGTTGACTGCGAAGATTCCATAGGCCTCCCGGTAATTCACCGTGATCCAGTAGGCATAGAGCTTGGCAACCCCATAGGGGGACCTGGGATAGAAGGGGGTGGTTTCCTTCTGGGGAACCTCCCGGACCAGGCCGAAAAGCTCTGAGGTAGAGGCCTGGTAGAAACGGGTCTTTCCGGAAAGGCCGAGCAGGCGAATGGCTTCCAGGATCCTCAGGGCTCCCAAGCCGTCTGCATTGGCTGTGTATTCCGGGGTCTCAAAGCTCACCATCACGTGGCTCTGGGCTCCCAGGTTATATATTTCATCGGGCTGAACCTCCTGGATGATCCGGATCAGGTTGGTGGAATCGGTCAGGTCGCCGTAATGCAACACAAAATTCCGGTGGTCGATATGGGGATCCTGATAGAAATGGTCCACCCGCTGGGTGTTGATCAGGGAACTCCTGCGCTTGATCCCGTGGACGAGGTATCCTTTCCTGAGCAACAGGTCCGCCAGGTAGGATCCGTCCTGTCCCGTAATCCCCGTGATGAGCGCAGTTTTCATTCAGCCTGAATCTTTTCGGAGCCCAAATTACGAAAAAACAGGGGGCCTTCCGGAGGCATCTTTAAGGGTATTTACCGTAAATATCAACCCGTCACCTGGGTTCTTTCGGTGAAAGGCATGTAATTTGCGTCTCACAAGCCGGAACGGAAAACTGGTTCCGCAAACGCACTAATGACCAAGCATTTATATGAAACCGGCATCATTGGCAATTGCGCCTATATCGCCCATATCCATAAGAACACCAATGTATCCTGGCTTTGCTGGCCCAGGTTTGACAGCAGTTTCATTTTCGGGGGCATGCTGGACTTGCAGCGGGGAGGGGAATTTTCCATCCTCCCAACGGGCAACTACGAATCCAATCAGTACTACCTGGAAAATACCAATATCCTCTGCACCGAAGTGCATTGCCCGGAAGGAGATTACCGGATCATCGATTTCGCCCCCAGATTTTTCCAGTATGAACGGTATTATAAACCCCTGATGCTGGTCCGGAAAATTGAGTTGCTCCGGGGGAGGCCCCTGATCCGGGTGACCTGCAGCCCAACCGGGGATTATGGTAAGGAAAAGCTCCACGTCAATGAGAACAGCAACCACCTCGAGTACCGGGGGCTGGAGGACACCGTACGGCTCACCACCGATATTTCCCTTTCTTATATCACCGGGGGAAAGGCATTCACCTTGAATGAGACCCAATACCTGGTTCTGACCTATGGAACCCCCCTGGAGGCACCGCTTCATTATACAGTGGAAGATTTTTTGAAGAAAACCAGCCTGTACTGGCAGCAATGGGTCCAGAATACAGGGATTGAAAACATTTATCAGAAGCAGGTGATCCGGTCCTCCCTGGCTTTAAAAATCCATCAGTTCGAAGATACCGGGGCGATCATAGCTGCGAGCACGACCAGCCTTCCGGAAGCCCCCGGAAGCGGGAGGACTTGGGATTACCGGTATTGCTGGCTCCGGGACGCCTATTATATCCTTCAGGCTTTCAATTACATCGGCCACTTTGAGGAACTGGAGCGGTATTTTCATTTTCTGGAAAACATCACCATCACCAGTAAGGACCGTTACCAGCCTTTATACAGCATCACCGGAGAAAGGTACCTGCCGGAAAAGATCCTTGACCTGGAGGGATATATGGGGAACAAACCGGTCCGGATCGGAAATGAGGCAAGCGAACATATCCAAAACGATGCTTATGGCCAAATCCTGGTCACCCTCCTTCCCCTTTACATAGACCAGAGGATCCTGAACAAAGCCAGGGTGGATTCCGCCTCCTGGGTGGCCAATGTGCTTTATAAGATCGAAAAGACGATCGACGAACCCGATGCAGGCCTTTGGGAATTCCGGACCATACGGCAGCATCATTGTTATACCCACCTGTTCAACTGGGCCGGAGCCTGTGCGGCGATCAAGATGTCCGATCACCTGAGAGACCGCAAACTCAAGGTACTCGCCATGAGGCTGAAAAGAAAGGCCACGACCCGGATCGAGGAATGTTACGACGTGAACCGCAAAGTTTACCAGGAAGCAAAGGAATCACCCCACCTGGACGCAAGCACCCTGCAGCTGATCCTGATGAATTACCTCAACCCGAATTCCGCCAAGGCAAGGAACCATCTCAAAGGACTGGAGGCGGGGTTAAAGGCCCCGGGAGGGTTGTTCTACCGGTACAAACACGCCGATGATTTCGGCAAGCCCGAGACCACCTTCCTGATCACCGCTTTCTGGTACGTGGAAGTACTCGCCTATATGAACCGGGTTAAGGAGGCAATCGAAAACTTTGAACAACTCCTCCAATACACCAACCACCTGGGCCTGTTCAGCGAAGATGTGGACGCGGAAACCGGAAGCCAATGGGGCAATTTCCCCCAAGCCTACAGTCATGTGGGGGTGATGAATGCCGCCTACCGGATTGCAAAGAAAGTGGATAAGCCTATTTTTCTGTAGGAACCTGTTCAGAAACAGAGGCGAATTTTTCCAGAATTATCCGGACCTCCTTGAAGGATTTCACGAAATAAGCCGCTGCGGAGCTTCTTCCCGCAACTTTTATGGTGACGGCGTTTTCCGGCATGATCCGGAACATATCCTCGTCCGTGGCGTCGTCCCCTACCGCGAGAATGAATCCATAGTCCTGCCCCTGAAGGAGCTGCTTGACACTGTTTCCCTTGTTGATCTCGATATTCTTCACCTCCACCACCTTTTTCCCGCACAGGACCTGCAAACCGTGGTCTGCAGAGAAGAGTTTGAGGTTGTTGCACAGATCCCTGGCCCTCAATTCCCCGATCTCCCCGGTTACGCTCCGGTAATGCCAGGCGAGTGAAAAGCTTTTTTCCTCCATTGAGGAACCGGGCGTTTTTTCCGTGAAGGTCTCCATGATGTTGCGGATGGCCGGTTTCCATTCCGCCCTGAGGTTTGCGGTGATTTTCCATGACCCTCCTGGCGCTTTGTGCCAGGCTCCATGTTCCGCAAAAAAATCCACCGGCATGTCCCTGAACCAGCTTTCCAGGTGTAGATGGCTGCGGCCGCTGATGATCGCGACCCTGTTTTTGGGATCGGCGACCAGCTTTTCCAAAATAGCCCTGAGGGATTCATCGGGAAAAGCCTGCATGATGTTCTGATGAAAGGGTACCAGCGTACCATCATAATCCAGAATGATCAGGCGGTTTGCGGAGTTTTCATATCGTTCCAGGATGGAGGCTCCAATTGAAGGGGTCACCAGCCGGGTGTACTGCTCTTTCTGTCGGGATTTCACCTCAAGCAGGGTCCTGAGGAACAGATCAACCCAGTGGTGTATGTCGAACTTGGAAACCACCTGTTGCATCTGCTCCATGTTGACCTTTTGTTCCTCTTCCGGCAGCCTGATGGCGCGGACCATGGCCTCCACCATGTTGAGCAGGTCATTGGGGTTGACCTGGATGGCTTGGAGGAGTTCTTTGGCAGCCCCTGCCATTTCGCTCAGGACCAGCACCCCGGTCCGGTCTGGCTTGCTGGCCACGAATTCTTTGGCCACCAGGTTCATGCCGTCCCTCATCGGGGTAACCAGGGCGATATCGGCGGTCCGGTAAACCGCCGAAAGCAGATTGATCGGGAAGGACCGGTAGAAATAATAGATCGGAGTCCACCCGATCGTGCTGAACCGGGCATTGATGGAGCTAACCAGTTTATCAATTTCGTCTTTAAAAACCTTGTATTGGGGCACATGGTCCCTGGAAGGAACCACCAGCTGGAGGAAAGAAATATTCTCCCGGAATTCTGGGTAATGCTCCAGCAGGTACTGGAACGCGTGAAGGCGTTGTGGAATCCCCTTGGTATAATCCAGGCGGTCGACAGAAATCATCAGCTTCTGTGGCCCGATCATTTTCCGCAATTTGGCCACATTCCGGGCAGTCCCTTCATGGGTGGCCAGGTCCTGGTATTTTTTGAAATCAATCCCCATGGGGAAAGCATCCACCTGAATCAGCCGTTCAGCGAACTGGAGGTTGTTGGAGACAATATCCAGGTCGAGCAGGTGGGAGGCCGAATCCACAAAATGGCCGGCATCTTCCAGAGTATGGAACCCGATCAGATCAGCCCCCAGCATACCTTCCAGGACCTGGTTGCGCCAGGGAAGAAGACGGAATATCTCG
>DATKSX010000272.1:0-4256 GCA_035531415.1 Chitinophagaceae bacterium | reverse complement strand
TAAAACTTGATCCGGAAGCGCTGGATGAGGTAAGAGTCTCACGTCCAGTGCTGTGAGAGGTTTAGGGTGAAACTCCCTTTACCTACTCGACCAGCACGGCTGTCCCCAAGGAAAAAATTCTCCCCTGAATTTAAGAATATGTTGCCCTGGAATGACTTGGTCCATGGTCTTGAGGCGGTCTGAACCCAGGACCTGCTTGTAACTACCCTGATCTTTGTATATTCAATGGGTAAAACCAAGTCGCTTGGCCACTGCATTCCTGATTACCGGCTCTCCTCTGAATCCTGATGAATTACCCAGATTATTAGCTTCCTCCCGACCGCTTTCCCTATCGGAAGAAGCGGTCACAAAGATCCAAGCATGCCGTTCCTACCTGGATCAAAAGCTGAAGGATACTGATGAAGTGATTTACGGGATCAATACGGGTTTCGGGGGACTTTGCGACGTTCGGATCGGGGAGGAACAACTCAAGGAACTCCAGGAGAACCTGGTGCTCAGCCATGCTGCCGGAACGGGGGATGAAGTACCAGAGCCTATTGTGCGCCTGATGCTTCTGCTGAAGATCCATGCCCTGGCCCTGGGATATTCCGCCATTCATCCGGACACGGTGCGGCGGTTGATGGATTTTTATAATCAGGGCATGTTACCCGTTGTTTTCCAGCTGGGATCTCTGGGCGCTTCCGGCGATCTGGCCCCATTGGCTCATTTATCCCTGCCCCTGATCGGTAAGGGGCAATTGCGTTTTCAGGGGAAAAAGTATGAAACCGCTGATTTGCTATCCAGCCATGGGATGAATCCGCTCACCCTACATTCCAAGGAAGGGCTGGCTTTGCTCAATGGGACCCAGTTCATGGCAGCCTATGGAATTTATTGTATGCATTGGGCCGAACGGCTGATCCGCCGGGCGGATTGCATCGCTGCGATTTCTACGGAAGCCTTCGGTTGCAGGCTGGAGCCTTTCTGGCCTCAGACCCACCGGCTGAGACCCCATCCCGGGCAGGTCGCAACTGCCGCCCTATTTATGGATCTGTTCCAGGGAAGTCAGCTGGCAGCCTCTCCCAAGGAACAGGTACAGGACCCTTATTCCTTCCGGTGCATCCCTCAGGTCCATGGAGCCACCAAGGATACCCTTCGTTTTTTCCGCCAGGTTCTGGATACCGAGGCCAATGCGGTGACGGATAATCCCATTCTTTTTCCGGAAGAGGATCTTATTGTAAGCGGAGGGAATTTCCATGGCCAGCCACTCGCCCTGGTCATGGATTATCTGGCCATTGCCATGGGGGAATTGGGCAATGTCTCGGAACGGAGGGTCTATTTGCTGGTATCCGGCCAACGGAAACTGCCCCCATTCCTGGTGAAGCAGGCCGGCCTCCATTCCGGATTGATGATCGCCCAGTATACTGCCGCCTCCCTGGTGAGTCAGAACAAACAGCTTTCCACGCCTGCCTCCGTGGACAGCATCACCAGCTCCAACGGCCAGGAAGACCATGTGAGCATGGGGGCCAATGCAGCCACCAAGCTTTATCAGCTCCTGCTCAACCTGGAACGGATTCTTTCCATCGAATTACTGACCGCCGCCCAGGCTTTGGATTTTCGCAGGCCGCTACGGAGTTCCGCCCCGCTGGAACGGATCCATGAAGCCTTCCGCAGGGAAATCCCTTTCATGGAAAGGGACCGGGAGATCTGGAAGGATATTGAAAAGGGAATCGGTTTCCTGCGCAGTTTCCCATTTGGGGAAAGCGAGACCGTTTGATTAGTTTTGCATCCATGAACGGCTGGAAGAACATCATTAAAAGCCCCACCTGAGCTTCCTTCTCCCCCATTCCTTTGGCTATTTTTTCTTCATCCTGACTAAATCCTATTCAGGCCTGCAACATGAAAACAATCATTGAGCCTTTCCGCGTCAAATCGGTGGAACCCATCCGGTTTACCACCATGGAGGAACGTTCCCGCATCATCCGGGAGGCCAGCTACAATCCCTTTCTGATCCGGGCGGAGGATGTGCTGATCGACCTGCTTACAGACAGCGGTACTTCCGCCATGAGCAGCGCCCAATGGGCCGCGATGATGCAGGGTGATGAATCCTATGCCGGGAGCAGCAGCTTTTTCCGGTTCGAGGCTGCGGTCCAAAGGATCACCGGTATGCCCCAGGTGATCCCCACCCATCAGGGCCGTGCCGCAGAACGGATCCTTTTCAGCATTTTGGGGGGAAAGGGGAAAGCGGTGCTCAGCAATACCCTTTTCGATACCACCAGGGCCAATATCGAATGGTCCGGGGCAGAAGGGCTGGATCTGATCTGTGAGGAAGGGAAAGATCCCGCCCTGGTCGCGCCCTTCAAGGGAAACATCAGCATAACCGCACTTGAAGCAAAGATCCGGGAGTTGGGAGCCTCCCGGATCCCGGTTTGCATCCTCACGGTTACCAATAATTCCGGGGGAGGCCAGCCGGTCAGCATGGCCAATATCCGGGAGGCCTCATCGGTCTGCAGGACCCATGGCATTCCCCTGTATATCGACGCCTGCCGTTTCGCGGAAAATGCCTATTTCATCAAGATCAGGGAGGAGGGATACCAGGACAAGCCCATGCTGGAGATCGTCCGGGAAATGTTTTCCTATGCGGACGGCTGCACCATGAGCGCCAAAAAGGACGCTTTCGCAAATATCGGGGGTTTCCTGGCCCTCCGCGATGAGGCCCTCAGCCTGGAATGCCGCAACCTGCTGATCATGACCGAAGGTTTTCCGACCTATGGAGGCCTCGCGGGCAGGGACCTCGAAGCCGTGGCCGTGGGACTCGGTGAGGTGCTCGATGAGGATTACCTGAAGTACCGGATCCGGAGCATCGAATATGTCGGGGAGCGACTGATCGCCGCCGGGGTGCCGATCGTAAGGCCCACCGGCGGCCATGCGGTTTACCTCGATGCGAAGGCCTTTCTTCCCCAGATCCCCGCCGACCAGTATCCCGGCGTTGCCCTGTGCAGCGAACTCTATATCCGGGGAGGAATCCGGGCGGTGGAGATCGGATCCCTGATGTTCGGAAAATATGATCCTTCCGGGAAGCTGGTATCCCCGTCCATGGAACTGGTTCGGCTGGCCATGCCCCGCAGGGTATATACCCAAAGCCATATGGATTTTGTGACCGAAACAATCCTGGAGACTTTCACCCACCGGGATTCCATCCGGGGATTCCGGATCGGCCACGAGGAAGCGGTGTTAAGACATTTTACCGCAAGGATGATACCGGTGCAGGAGGTCAGATGACAATCAATTCATACCATTCCTCAGCCACGAAATATTTCCTGGCCAGAACCAGGAGCTCTTCGGCGGTAATGGTCCGGACCGTTTCGATGTTTTTGTTAAAATAGGTTTCGTCCAGGCCATTCAGGATCAGATCCCGCCAGCGCTGAATCAACTGGAAGGGACCGTCCAGATCACCCAGCACGCTGCCCATCAGGTAATTGCGCACCAGGTGCAGTTCCTCTTCTTCCACCGGTTCCTGGCGAATCCGGTTCATTTCCTTGTAGATTTCGGTAAGGGTGGACTCGCAGACTTCCCGTCCCGCTTCCGTCTGGATCGTGATCGCGCTTTGCTCCCTGCAATTGTAAAGATGGGAATGGATCCCGTAGGTAAACCCCTTTTCCTCCCGGATATTGCTCATCAGCCTGGAACCGAAATATCCGCCGAATATGGTGTTGAGGACCCGCATCCCGGGGAAATCGGGGTGGAACCTGTTGGGGAAAAGGCGGCCCATCCGGACCGCGCCCTGTACACCCTCTGGGTCATTCTGGATCCGGTAACTGCGTTGGCCTGCCGGAAGGAGGTTGTGGGTTGGCCGGACGGAAGAGGATGGGCCATTCCAGGAATCCTTTCCGAAATGGCGGTTGAGCTGTAGGGCAAAATCCGGGGGAAGTTGTCCGGCCGCGAAAATCCGGCAGCGGTCGAAGGTGTAATGGGACCGGTAAAATTGCACCAGGCTTTCCCGGTTCAACGCGTCATAGGCCTCCATGCTGCTGAAACTTCCGTAGGGGTGGGAGGTTCCGAACAGGCATTCATCGATCTTCCGGTTGGCCACGAAGTCGCATTTGCGGAGGTTTACCGCAAGCTGCTGCTTCATGTTCTGACGGTACAGATCCAGCTCCTCCTGCGGAAATACGGGGGTGGTGATAATCTCCCGCAGCAGGGGCAGCAATTCCCCGATATGCCGGGTCAGGGAGTGGAGGGCATAATTTCCGTGTTCATGATGACAGGAGGAATCCAGG
>DATKSX010000271.1:0-9597 GCA_035531415.1 Chitinophagaceae bacterium | reverse complement strand
GCCGAAGGCCAGAGGCAAAATCCATCATGGTGCTTGGCTACCAGGATGATTCCGGCCATGCCCGCGGCTTTGGCTACCCGGGCCCATTGGAGGCAATCCAGTCGGGTGGGGTTGAAGACGCTTGGATCTTCCTTTCCGGTGCCCCATTCCTTCCCCGTGAAAGTGTTCGGTCCGAAATGGGCGAACATATAATATTCCATCTGCTGCCAGCGCAACTGGTTGGGGGAGGGAAGGACCCCGAACGGGGGAATGCGGGCCTGGCCCATCCCGATCCAAGGTCCGGATCCCAGAAAACAACACAGCAGGAACAAGATCTTTTTCATTTAGCCGGATTTTGAGTCTCCCGCGGCAAATTAAGGCATCTGTGGGCCAATCAGAGGCCGATAAGTTTTATCTTTGATAAGCGGTTGCGGTACCTTTCCATTTCCTGGTCTGAAATTCAGGCAGCCTGGTTCCTTTGCCGCGAAACTTATGATGAAACAAGCCCTTTTCTTTTCCCTGAGCATTCTCGTTCTGTTCACCTTTTCCTATTGCCAGAGCCCCCGGCCCCCGGCTCGGACCGATCCCAGGGAGCTTTCCGGAAAATTGCCCCTGGATCTTTCCCTGGTCCATAGGTCCACCGCGGACCAATCGGTTGAACCGGATACCAGCGTGTTCCGATTCGGGGTCAACCCCGGATGGTATGGCAATGGCTATACTGACCAGCTTCTGCACCGCATCGCCTCCGAAGCCGGGGTGCATTCCAGCCGGCCGGGTTTTTCCGACAACCTGGCTTCAGATTTCGGATATAATTGCCGGATCGACGCGTTCCGGTATTATTACGATACCCTCGACATCCGGGAGAACGTGGTGTTCCTCAATGGCCCCAGTCCCGACCACCGGGATACAACTCATTACTGTTCCAACCGGAGCCTGACCTTCGCCCACCTCTATGACCCGGTCTGGAATGCCGACAGTACCGTGAACCCCGGAAATTTTTATGCCTCCTATGTTTACAATGTGGTGAAACGGTACGGTCCCTTTGTGCGGTTCTGGGAAGTCTGGAACGAACCGGATATCACTAACGCCACCACTGCCTACAGCCTTCCAGGGCAATCCGGAAACTGGTTTGACAATCCCCCCCCGGTCGCCAACCTTTATGGATTTTACGCTCCGGTCTGGGTTTATAACCGGATGCTGCGGATCACTTACACCATTGTGCACCGCCTTTACCCCTGGGAATATGTCTGCACCGGTGGATTGGGGTATCCCTCCTTTCTGGACGCCATCCTGAGGTTCACCGACAACCCGGACAGCGGAAAGGTCAGTCCGCAATATCCCCTGAAGGGAGGCGCTTATTTTGATGTGCTGAGTTTTCATTCCTACCCCCAGTACCGGCTCCACCATTGGGATAACAGCATCGGGGGATTTGCTTACCAGCGCACTTCTGATTATGCCTGCCAGGCAGCCACCCTTCTAAAAGATGCCTTCCAGGATGTTTTGGACCGCTATGGATATAACGGGGTCCGGTTTCCCCGAAAGCTCTTCATCAATACCGAGATCAACATCCCGCGCCGGAAATTCGGGGAACAGATCGGGTCCGACCTGGCCCAGCATAATTTCATGGTGAAATGGCTCGTCAAGGCGCAGCAGGAGGGAATCCTCCAGGTGTATATTTTCGCGCTCGGGGAAGCCCAGGACCCGGATAAGGCCAAGGATGTCTTCGGCCTGATGGGCCTTTAGGAGAATCTGACCCGGGACCCTTACGGCCAGCAGAAACTGACCCAGGAAGGCGTGGCGGTTAAGACCATGTCGGAACTGACCTACGGTTACCGGTACGATTCGTCGCTGACCCGGCGGCTCCGCCTCCCGGCGGATGTGGACGGGGCGGCATTTTCCCGGGACGGCCATCCCATTTTCATCCTCTGGGCCAGGCAGCTGACCGACGAAAGCGAGGCAACCAATACCCAATACCATTTTCCCGCCGAAATGGGCCTGGGAAACCTGAAGGAATTTCTTTGGGATTATGCAAAGACCCCCGGCGATACCAGCACCGTCCAGGCCCGGTCGGTCGAGCTCGGCGGGACGCCGGTTTTCCTTTTCCCTTGAAGTTGGGAGGACCGGTTGATGGAATTCCCTCTCATTTCCTTTAATTTTTCCTATCAGAATTCCAATTAAAGATGCGTTTTTTGATAGGAAATCCTATGCCAAGGCAATTTTTCAATCATTTTGATAGGAAAATATACTAATTTTGATAGGAAAACATTTATGGGACTTTCTCTTAGAAAAAAGCAGATTCTTGAAATCCTTTTGGAATTTCCGGGAATCAGCACTTCCCAGATTCTAAAAAGGGTGCCATCCCCGACTTCCATCCCAACACTTAACAGGGATTTAAAAGCCCTGGTAGGAGAGCATTTTCTGATCAAAAGCGGGAATGGCAGGGCAACCATTTATCAGGTAGTTCCTGGTTATCACCTTATTCACAGACCAATTGGGGATTCCTATTTTGAAAAGGATATTGAGGAGCGGAAAGGGAACCAACGATTCAATCAGGACCTCTTTTCTCTTCTAGAGACCATTGATATTTTCACCCCTGAAGAATATGCTTTGCTGGAAGAATTGCAAAAAGGTTTCAAGGATAGGCTCCTGACCCTGCCAGGAGAGATTAGGAGAAAAGAGCAAACCCGCCTTACCGTCGAACTGAGCTGGAAATCCTCGCAAATTGAGGGGAATACCTATTCCCTTCTGGAAACAGAGGTATTGCTTGAAGACCATGTAGCAGCCGAAGGAAAAGAAAAAAGTGAAGCGACCATGTTGATCAACCATAAAAGGGCCATGGATTATATTTATGAACACCGGATACCCTTCACTCCTTTGAAAGTGGAAGCCATTGAAAACATACATTCCCTGCTTATTAATGAGCTCGGGGTCGCAAAAAACATCCGGAAACGAATTGTGGGAATCACGGGAACAAGCTATACCCCACCAGATAATGAATTTCAGATCCGGGAGTATCTTGACCGTGCATGCACTATGATCAATCGCAAAAAACCGATCCTGGAAAAGGCCTTACTGGCAATTTTGTCCATCTCTTATATTCAGCCTTTTGAGGATGGCAATAAAAGAACAGGAAGAATCGCCGGCAACGGCATTTTGATCGAAAACGGGTATTGTCCTTTGTCTTACAGGAGTGTCAAACCAATTGACTACAAAAAGGCGATGGTTCTTTTTTATGAACAGAATAGCCTGGTTCTTTTCAAAAAGTTATTTATGGACCAGTACGAGTTTGCAGTGAAGAATTATTTCCGGTAAAACAGGTAATCCTTCGGGCACAGCCTGGGATGGCAGGATAGGGACAGTTCTCGCCTGAGTCCATCAACCTGATCAAGTTCTTCACTGGATACCTGCCCTTCCTTAAGCGCACCCGGTGATGACGCCCCGGAAAAAGCCAACGGATTCTGCCATACCAGGAAGGGGGTCCCTCATATCCTTTTCATATTCAATGCTGCATTTTCCGGAATATTTCACCTGCTTGAGCATCTGTACCAGGCCCTTGAAATCAATGATGCCCCTTCCGGTCTCAATGGAATGGTCTCCTTTTCCGATGGCATTTACATCCTTGATGTGCATATCCAGCAGGCGGTCAGAATAGGCATGAACGGCCTGGACCGGGTCCTGTCCGGCTCGCATGGAATGGCCGATATCCAGGCAAAGACCGATCCTGGGATCCCGGCCCCGGATCTTTTCATAGACTTCCCTGGGCCCTGGATATATCGGATCCTCGGGCCCGTGGTTATGAATCGCCAGACGGATGCCGGTGGCAATCACCTGTTTTTCGGCCGCGTCGAGGAGCTCCGGATCAGGAACCCCGATCATGAGGGGAACCCCCGCATTCCGCGCATATTGAAAGGCCTGTTCCACCTGCTGCTGATTTTTCATATACACCACGCCCACCCCGTAAACCTGGATTCCTTCGGCGGTGAACTGGCTGATAATCGCTGCAGCTTCGGCAGCAGAACTGTTCAGCGGAAGGTGGAAATCCTTAAGGGAAACCCAATGCAGGTCCATCCGGTTCATCATGGCAATGGATTCCGGGATGGAGAAATGCAGGAAGGAATATCCGGCCATTCCAATCTGGAAGGGAGTCTCCGGGACCTTTTTCTCCATTAATCCGGTGGCCCGGGTAACCAGGGAAGGCATTCCGGTGACTGCCGCTCCGATGACGCCTGATTTGAGGAAATTCCTTCTGCTGGACATGGGATAGATTTTTGGTGAAGGGGTCCGGCAAAAATAGGCGATAGCAGGTGAAAATCCGGGAAATCCGACCCCGGGGCAGGGATTTCCCCAGTCAGCGGATTTTTTATAGCTTCGACCGTCCTGCCTCCCAGGGGGGCGGGCCCTTCCAATCTTTTTCCGATGAAAAAAAAACCGGCCCGGGTCCTGGTGGAAATGGCTTTTATCATTTTCCTGTTTTACTCCAACCTCCTCATGGGAGAATTTGAGCGGTCCGGAATGGGAAACAAGCGGGGGTTTGTTTGGGCCCTGGGCGATATCTTATCGTTTCGTAATTTCTTGATCGCGGTAATTTCAGCCTTCATCGGGCACA
Organism: Chitinophagaceae bacterium; assembly: GCA_035531415.1. Taxonomy (GTDB): domain Bacteria; phylum Bacteroidota; class Bacteroidia; order Chitinophagales; family Chitinophagaceae; genus JANWKA01. The sequence continues at coordinate 5,012 of DATKSX010000271.1, read as the reverse complement.
TGGTATTTGATTTTTTCCGCAGGAAATATTAGGGGAAACTCCCTCCGTGGATCTGGTAAAAATCCAGTAATATTTAGAGAGGCCACCCGCCCGGAAAAGCGGATTTATTATTCTTTCTAAATGGGCACCTCGAAAAGGGCTATTGCCTTTGACCCCGGCTCATTTGTTATTGAACGCGGAAGTGACCCTCCGGTTGAAGCGGAGGTATTCCACCCTGTATTAACCGCCATGGCGGTGGTGGAATCCACCACGGGGGTTTTTGTGATCCGTCTGGAAAATGGAAAGGTGGCCCACCGGGTTTAAGTAAGGACAGGCAACCAGTCGGGAGACCTGTTGGAGATCTGGGGGCCGGGAAACTCTGAGGATACCCTGCTTGCGCAGGGATCAGATCAGATCCATGAGGGTCAGTTGCTGCCTTGATGGGCCTTATCCGGGGGTTTCGACCGGCAGGTCGATATCCACTTCATCCAGGTGGTAATGGTCCTTGATCATTTCCTTCAGTTTTTTCTCTTCCAGGACGAATATGATATCGGAAAGGCTGACCCGGTAAGTGTATTGCAGCTTGTTGATCACCAGGGCAGGATTGAATTTCCTGTTTTTCAGGGTCCTGCCCAATGCCTTCCAGTTGAAGAACAGGCAATGGCCGTCTTCCATCAGATACAGGGTGCGGATATAGGCATTTCCGCTCCGGGTCATGTAGAACACCAGGGAATTGCAATGATGTGTTTCAAAGATTCGGGTGATTTCCTCTGTGCTCATCCCTTTTTCGGAGCGGAGAACGGACTCCCGCAGGGCCCGGATTGGGTTATAGTTGAGCTGGTTAATGCCGGCCGTTTCCCCTGCCTTGATCCCCTTGATCAGTTCATCATACCGGCCTTTCCAATAGATTTCTGATTCGGTGGGTTGGGGAGCCTGTCCGTACCCGGGACCGAAAAAATAACTTACCGGTACATTAAGCGCTTCCGCGATTTTTTCCAGCAGGGAGATTTTGATGCTGTTATTCTTCACCATCAGGATAAAGCCGGACCGGGTCATGCCCACTTTTTTATAAAAATCAGCCTTGGACATACCGCTGTCATTAATTAACTGGTTGATCCGTTTGTATTCCATAAGGGAATTTTAGGGCATTACCAGCATTTCGGACCGAGGATTTCCGAAATGATAGAATCTGGATATGGTTTCCCATGGCAACACCTGTAACCGCCAGCGAAGGGAAAAGGGCCTGCCCACGGATAAAGATATTATCCAAACCTGAAAAATGCAAGATGCACGCCAATCCCGAACAATGAATCCCTGGAAAATGGGTCATTTGGTGAATATTGCGGTAACAAATGTTACTATCCTGCCGAACTGCCGGAGTTTTTGAAAAAAAGTGAACGGCTTCCGCCAATCAGGCCGGGGGCGTGGTTTCTTCGGTTGCGCTGAAATCCGCCCCCTCCAGCTCTGGCCAGGGCTGGAAAGCCTGGACTGCCGGCTGGTCCGGGTTATCCACCCGGGAGGTGATCAGCCGGCTTACCGAATGGGCCACCATGGGAGGTCCGGGGATCTTCAGGATATCCCTGACCTCTTCCTGGGGCAGATCCGGACGGATCCATTCCTCCTCCAGTCCGGGTTGAAGGACCAGGGGCATCCTTTTCTTGCTGTTATGGATCCTGCTCATCAGTGCATTGGCCGGTACGGTGAGGATGGAATAGGAATAATAGGGGAGGCGGGTGACAGGATCTTTCCAAAGGTCCCAGATTCCGGCGAAGGAGAAGATCTCCATGGAGGGAACCTGGATGAAAAAGGGAATATTGGTCCTGGAATTGAGGTGCATATGTTCGAAAAACCCGGTGGCCGGAACCAGGCACCGCCTTCGAAGAATGGATTCCCGGAAGCTGGGTAGCTCGAAAACTGTTTCCGCTTTGGCATTAACCGTCCTGCCCCTGGTCTGAATCATCTGGTCCTGGTCTTTCACCCAGAAAGGCACCAGTCCCCAATGGGCGAAATCAAAGAATCCTGGTCCGGAAATAATGGGGTCCTCCGGGGCGTCGAAGGCATTCTCGTACCAGTGGGGTTGATATTTCCCTTCATCTTCAAGGCGCAGGTGCCGTTTATAGCGCCGGATCAATAAATCTTTTCCCGTATCAAGGGCCTTTTTGTTGCACATCGGATGGTTAATATTTTCTTTTTTTCAGGCTTTCCGCGGTGTTTCAGGTCCCCGCTCCCACCACCCGTAAATTTAATGGAAGAGAATAAAAAGGTGAAACCGGGTTATTTGATCGCTCAGGGGAATTTCACCCCTCTGGGGGTGGTTTTGTAAGTTAGTTTTAGGGGTGAAAGCGAATATATCCAAAAAACACATAATGGATCGGTTAGGAGTTATTATTTTGTATTTCCGGTTAAAAAAAAGCGGTTTGTTTTTAATGAAGGGGTTGACCAAACATTGAAATTATTTTTCCTTGAGATTAGAAAAGGATATGCCAAACGTTTTTTGGAATTAGGTAAGGGAAAAAATCAGATGCCTTTTTTGTAAATTCAGTTTAAGGTAAAGTCACAGCGCGAACTGGAGTTTTGACCACAAGGATTAAAAAAATGCGAAAAATGATTGTGAAACTTTTCTTTTCGGTACTATTTAAAATGTCCTGGGATATTTACTGGCCGTTGGCTCTTGGATTTATGCTTTCTGCATGGGTAAGGTCCTTTATTCCTACTTCGGCAATCTCCAGGAGGCTGGGTAAATCGGATATCAAAGGATTATCGTTTGCTGCCATTATGGGCGCCCTTTCCTCATCCTGTTCTTATGCCGCCGCCTCCATGGGCCGCACCTTAATCATCAAAGGTTCCTCCTGGTCCAATGCGGTCGCGTTTATGATTGCAAGCACAAATCTGGTATTTGAGATTTTTTTGGTGATCGTCACCCTGCTGGGTTGGGAATTTTTTGGGGGAGAAATAGTCGGAGGGCTGCTCTTCATCCTGATTGGGGCAATATTAATAAAACTAATATTCTCCAAAAAAATTGAGGAAAAAGCCAAAGCGCATATCCATTCGAAAGAATCAGCCCTGAAGAAAGCTGATCCTCACGCGCATCATGCAAAAATGAACATGGATACTGAAAAAAATCCGGAAACACTCCCTCCGGACCATCATCCAGGACATGCTGGGGGTACTTATGGTTCCAATTCTTTAATTAAGGATGCTGCTCAATATTTTTACATGGATGTCATAATGGTTGGAAAAGACATCCTCCTCGGGATCATTATTTCCTCCCTTTTAGCCATAGGGGTCCCTTCCCATTTTTGGGTATCCCTGTTTTTGAAAAATGATGCTCAATTACCGCAACTGACCATAGTGATCTGGAACGCTTTTGTTGGGATATTAATTGGGATTTTTGCATTCGTTTGCTCCGTCGGCAATATTTTATTAGCAGCGGTTTTATGGTATGGGGGAATAAATTTCGGAGGGGTCATTGCCTTCATTCTTTCCGATCTGGTAACCATACCCATGCTCTTGGTGTATCGGCGGTATTATGGGTTAAAAATCATGTGGAGACTTTTGATTCTCCTTTCCCTGTCTATTTTAATCACGGGAGTGGGGGTGGATTACCTTTTTCAATGGTTCCATTGGGTCCCTCACCATCCTTCCATAAATGAGAGTTTTTCCCTGTGGATGCCAGGATTCCATTGGGATTACAATGCCTTTTTGAACATTTTCTTTATTCCGGTTTCCATTTCATTTTTCTTATGGGGTAAAAAAGTTATGAAAAGGGGAATGAAAGCCTGACCGCGTTCAATATTAATTTGGGGAAAGTGATATCATTATTCTTTTATGGATCAACATCTTTCCCAAAATGCTTGAGAAACCCTTACCATGGCTGACTTTCCCCTGGTTTGATTTCTGTCTTTTTGGCAAAAGTTTAATGATGAAAATATCCTTATTTTAGCTCAGCCTTACCCGGTATTGGAAATGAGAAAAGTATTTTCCTTCATATTATTTTTCATCTTTTTGGTGGTCCTTTCTGCTTCGGCCCTGCATCTTCATTATTGTCAGGGGCAATGGATGACTTCAATCTCCATGATTCCTAACAGGGGAGATGGAAATCAGTGCAGGAGTTGCAACAAAATGGACCTGCGGAAGGATTGTTGCAAGCATCCAAAAATATTGGTCAAAATCAACCCAAACCAGGCCGTTACGGAGGTTTTTGTCTTTAAAAAACCGACTTCCTGGAACTCCATATTTCATTTTCCGGATTATATAGTCAAAATATTTCAAGAAAGGTCCGGTTTGGGGGTATCCATCCATCCTCCCCCTGTAATTGGTCTCACAGACCGCAGGCCGGCATTTTTGGAAGTTTTTCTGATTTGATTCAAATCTTCTTTCAAAAGACCATTTCCTTTTATGGGGTTTCCCCTGAAGGGTACCCGGTTTTTCCTTTCTTTTCCTGATTCACGATTCAATTTTAATAATCATGGTATTAAATATTAAAAATTCATTTGATACGACTATTGCATCAATATCCAATGGATATCCTGCTGCGCACAACACCGGAACTTTGGCCGATTTTCCCAAATTGCACCCCTTAATTGTTCATTTTCCTATCGTTTTTCTTTTGCTGGCCTTTCTAATCCAACTGCTTTCTTTTTTTGTATTCAAAAAGGAATTGAGCTGGGTCGCACTTTTTTTGGTGGTGCTGGGGTTCATCGGATCGTACCTCGCTTCCGGAGTTTTTCATGGGGGTGATCCCTATCTCGCCCTCTTGGATCCGGTCACCCGCCATACATTTGAAAGGCATGAGCAATTTGCCAGTTATACTGTTTGGATCAGCGGCATAGGATCCCTGATAAAATTGGCAAGTCAATTTTTATTCAAAAGAATCATTTTTTTCGAAATCCTTGCATTTCTATTCCTGGGTGCTTCGGCTTATACCATTGCGGTGACGGCAAATATGGGAGCGCGATTGGTTCATATTGATGGAGTCGGAGTCCAGGGAAATAAAATTCCATTAAATGACAATATGTAAAGGGCAATTCCCA
>DATKSX010000270.1:0-3622 GCA_035531415.1 Chitinophagaceae bacterium | reverse complement strand
ATCTTTTTGCCCAGCAGCTCCGGCGTACGGCCCACCATCAGGCCGGAGATAAACACCGCGATGATCATGAAAATATAGAAGTTGAGGAATCCGACTCCGACCCCTCCGAAGAAGCAGTTCACCATCATACCCATCATTTCGGTCATTCCCGAAAGGGGCATGAAGCTGTCATGCATGGAATTCACCGATCCGTTGGAAGTTACCGTCGTCATGACCCCCCAGAGGGCCGAAGCCCCGGCTCCGAACCGGACTTCCTTTCCCTCCATATTGCCCTGCTTCGAGCTGATCCCTGCATGGGTGAGGGCCGGATTGCCATGCATCTCAAAATAAATCGCCGGGACCGCAAGGATCAGAAATCCCGCCAGCATAACGAAAAAAATCATCCGGGAAAGTCCCTTGGTGCCGGGAAAAAATCCGAGGGCGAAAATGAGCGCCACAGGGATCAGCAGGATGGATATACATTCCAGGATATTGGTGAGGTAATCGGGGTTTTCCAGGGGATGGGCGGAGTTGGCTCCGTAAAAACCCCCTCCATTGGTCCCCAGTTGCTTGATCGCGATCATGGCAGCGGCAGGCCCCCGGGACACCTGGGTGGTGTCGCCCTGAAGGGTGATCAGGGTTTGTTTTCCCTGAAAGGTCATGGGCACTCCTTTAACGCTCAGAACGATCGCAAGGACGATGGAAAGCGGCAGCAGGATCCGGGTTATGGTCAGTAGGAAATACCGGTAAAAATTGCCCAACTTTCCCGCAACCTTTGAAGTCATGGCCTGGAAGACCAGGACGCAGGCGGCAATGCCGCATGCGGCGCTGACAAACTGGAAAAAAACCAGCACCAGCTGGGCCAGGTAAGATGCACCGGTTTCCCCGGAATAATGCTGCAGGTTGGTGTTGGATATGAAACTGACTGCCGTATTGAAGGCGAGGTCCGCGGTCATGGAGGGATTATGGTCCGGGTTGAGGAACAGGGATCCCTGCAGCATGAGGACCGAAATGCCAAACAGGAACCAGATCAGGTTGATCGCCAGGAAAGCGCGCAATTGGGATTTCCAATCCATTTCCCGGTTGGGGTGGATTCCGCAGCATTTGTAGACAAATGCCTCCAGGGGAGCCAGGAAGTCCAGGAAAGTCGGCTTCCCCAGATAGACTTTCGCCATATATTTCCCCAAAGGCATGGCCAGGGCGAAAAGGAGGGCCACGATGACCAGGATTCCGATAAGGTCTGTATTCATGGGTTTTCGCGATTAAAATTTTTCAGGCCGGATCAGGGCATAAACCAGGTACCCGAAAACCAGTACGCAAATGATGAAAAGCAGGGTCATCCTTCAGATTTTTTCAAAAAAATCAATGGACATGGAAAACAGGACAAAGCTGATCAGGCCGCTCAGGATCAGGATTAAAAGTATAATCATGCAAACACCCCTACAAGGGCCGTTCCTGCTTTGATCCCGGGAAGCCCAGGGTGCTGACTGTGAAGGGATTATTCCGTATTGGGTAATGGGCAACTCAAGTATTGGGGTCCGCGCACCCCTGCCAGAACGGTGGGGTGATTTCCAAAATGAAAGCCAGGGAGATTGCCACGGGTTCAGGCTGCGGTTGGGGAATCAAGCCGGTATTCGGCGATTTTGCGGTAGAGGGTGGTCAGGCCGATATTCATCAGGCGGGCTGCCTCGGCTTTGTTTCCTCCCGTATGGACCAGGATTTTGGCGATATGTCTTTTTTCCACTTCCGAAAGGTCGAAGGGCGATGCCTCTACCGGGTCCCGGTCCAGAAATTCCCGGGGAAGGAGGTTCGGGGTCAGGGTATCTCCTTCCGAAAGGATCACCACCCGTTCCATGATATTTTTCAGCTCCCGGATATTCCCCTTCCAGGGATGGGACATCAGGAGGGCCAGGAATGATTCCGACCAGGTGGGGGTGGGCCGGTTCAGTCGGGCAGCATATTGTTGAATAAAGCAGGATGCCAGGTCCAGGATATCGGTGCCCCGTTCGCGCAAAGGAGGCAGGCTGATCTCAAAGGCGGACAGGCGGTAATATAGATCCGGCCGGAATACTCCCTGCTCTGATTCCCGCAATAAATCCTTATTGGTGGCAGCGATCACCCGCACGTCTACCCGCACCGGGGTGGTTCCCCCCACTTTCAGAAAACTTCCGGTCTCCAGGACCCTTAAAAGCTTGGCTTGAAGCCCGGGGCTCATTTCTCCGATCTCATCCAGGAAAAGGGTCCCCCCGTCGGCCTCCTCGAAAAGGCCTTTCTTGTCCTTCTGGGCCCCGGTGAAGGCGCCGGCAAGATGACCAAAAAGCTCACTTTCCAGAATATCCCGTGAAAGGGCTGCGCAGTTGATGGCCACGAAGGAACGATTCCTGCGGGGACTGGCGCTGTGGATGGAAAGTGCGAAAACTTCCTTTCCAGTTCCCGTCTCTCCCTGGAGCAGGACCGTAGTGTCCGTTGGCGCAACCTTTTCGGCCAGCCTGACGGCTTCCCGGATGGCCCGGGATTTACCGAGAATGGCCTCAAAGCCCTGATCCACGGAAACTTTTTTCCGGGTCAGGTAGGCCTTCCGGTAGAGCCCTGCCTTTTCCATGGCCTTGCTGACCAGCGGGAGGAGCCGGTCGTTGTCATCACCCTTGGTGATATAATCGAAGGCCCCGTTCTTGATGGCTTCAACGCCCCCGGGGATCGATCCATAGGCCGTGAGCACGATCACTTCAACCAGGGGCCTGATTGCTTTGATCCGGGTGGTGAGTTCAATGCCGCTGCAGTCCGGAAGCTTTACATCCGTAATGACCACTTCGATATCCTCCTGCTGGCCGAGGACCTGCAGGGCGGATTTGCCGCTGGATGCCTCCAGCAGGGTATATCCCTCCAGTTCCAGGATGCGCCGCAGCAGCTTGCGGAGCTTTTCCTCATCATCGATAATCAGTATCTTGCCTGGCATAGGAAGATTTGAACAAATTTAGGCAAACCGCCCTGATGGACTGGTTTAATCCTGCGGATCTCCGGGACCATAGCCAGGGTGGACCAGCAATCAGGCCCCATGAAATTATACCGAACCGCTTCAGGCATCCTCATCCATCATGAAGACCGTTTCTTTTTATCCTCCCGCAATTGGACCGAGTTCATCAACCGGGAAAACCTGCATCACACCCTGGTCCGGGAGCTCCTGTATATGCCGGTGGTTTCCAACCCGGAACTGATCCTGGAAAAGGAACTGCTTCCCCCCATCGAGCGCCAGGAAGTATGGGCTGCGGGAGTGACTTATTTCAGGAGCAGGCAGGCCCGAATGGAAGAATCCGGGGAAACCGGCGCCGCGGTTTTTTATGATAAGGTCTATGAGGCGTCAAGGCCTGAACTTTTTTTCAAATCAGCCGGGCAACGGGTCTCCGGACACCGGGGCATGGTTTGTATCCGGGCCGATTCAGAATGGAACGTGCCGGAACCGGAACTGACCCTGTTCATCAATGCCAAAGGCAATATCAGCGGCTATACCGTCGGAAATGACATGAGCTCCAGGAGCATCGAAGGGGAAAACCCCCTCTACCTTCCCCAGGCCAAGGTATATGAACATAGTGCTGCCCTGGGTCCCTGCCTGCTGGTTCCGGCCAAACCCCTGGAACCCTCAACG
>DATKSX010000269.1:0-3411 GCA_035531415.1 Chitinophagaceae bacterium | reverse complement strand
ATTTTCCCGTCAACGCATTATGGTAGGATTCCAGGGAGGGGGTGGCCGATCCCAGGACCACCCGGGCACCGAACAGGCCTGCGTAATAAATCCCGGCATCGCGGGCATGGTACCGGGGAGCGGGCTCCTGTTGTTTGAAGGAACTGTCATGCTCCTCGTCCAGCACCACCAGGCCCAGGTCCCGGAACGGAAGCAACAGGGAAGAACGGGCTCCCAGGACGACACGGATTTCGCCAGTCCGGACTTTCTGCCAGAGTTCCACCCTTTCGTTATCGCTGAAACGGGAATGATAGACCCCCACGGTTTCCCCAAAATGGGCCTGGAGCCTGCGTATGATCTGGGTGGTGAGGGCGATCTCGGGAAGCAGGTAGAGCGCCTGTTTGCCCTCTTTCAGAACGTCCTGGATCAGGCGGATATAGACCAGGGTCTTCCCGCTGGAAGTGATCCCGTGAAGCAGGGTGACGGATTTTTCCCGAAGCTGGTCCCGGATCTGCAGGTAACAATCCAGCTGTTCCGGGGTCAGGTCCAGCGGACCGGAATTTGGAAATGTGCCGGCCGGCAACCGGTCCACGCGCCGTTTTTCCTGGACCAGGATCCCCTTGTCCAGCAGGCTCCTGAGTTGCGCATATCCGGATCCGGATTTCTCCAGCAGGTCGGCCTGGCGGACATCCCCCTGGGTATGGGAAAGATGGATATAGGCCATCAGGAGCTGAAGTTGTTTGGGCGCCTTTTCCAGTTCGCCGAACAGGGCGGCAAGCCGGTCTTCCGGACCGTAGGCCGGGTCCAGGGAAATGAATTGCTCTTCTTTTACCCGGTAGGCTTCCCGGATATCCTCATAAAGCAGGCAGATCCCCTTTTCCATCAGGCTGCGGATCACCCCGAACACCGAAGCCTGGTCCATCAATTCCTGGACCTTTCCGATGGAAAGTTCCTTTTTCAGGCTCAGGGCCTCGGCCACCAGGTATTCCTGGTCGCCCAGATGCTCAAATCCGCCGGAGTAGGCTCCGTTATAAAGCAGCCGGGTCTCGCTGGATAATTTGAAATGGGCCGGAAGGGCAGCATTCATCACCTCCCCCTCGGTGCACATATAATATTGGGCCAGCCATTGCCAGAACCTCAGCTGCGTATCATAAAGAATGGGTTCCTCATCCAGGATCTGAAGGACCGGCTTGGTCCGGTATCCTTCGGGGGCCTTTTCGGATAAAGACTTGACGATCGCGGCATATTTCTTATGGGCCCCGAACTGCACCGTAACCCGGACCCCCGGCCGGACGCGGGATTCCCATTCGGCAGGCACATGGTAGGTATAATTCCGCGGGAGGGCCAGCGGCAATATGATCTCGGCAAATTTCATCCGGGTGGATTATGGATTGCGGCAGGGGGCAGCCTTATCGGTATCCCGGGCAAATATAACAGTTCGGTTGGGCATGCATCACGGGGTCCCGGCAGGCCCGGGTTTGCTACCTTTGGACCATGGCAGGAACCACCGTCGCTTTTCATACCCTGGGGTGCAAGCTGAATTTCGCGGAATCCTCGACCCTGCTCAGAAACCTGGAGCAGGATGGTTTTATCCGCAGGGATTTTGAAGAGCAGGCCGATATCTATGTGGTCAATACCTGCTCGGTCACATCCCGGGCGGACCAGGAATGCAGGGCCCTGGTGCGCAGGATCAAAAGGCAGGCTCCCGCGAGCAAAGTGGTGATCACCGGCTGCTATGCCCAATTGAAACCGCAGGAAATCGCGGCCGTGGAAGGGGTCGACCTGGTCCTGGGTGCAAATGAAAAATTCCACCTGGTTACCCATCTGAAAAACATGGCAGCAGATCAGTCCCGGATCTGTTCCTGCGATATTTCCGAGGTGAACGATTTCCATCCGGCCTGGTCGCTGCAGGACCGGACCCGCAGTTTCCTGAAGGTCCAGGATGGATGCGATTACCATTGCAGCTTCTGCACCATTCCGCTGGCCCGGGGAAAAAGCAGGTCCTCCCGGATCGACCGGGTCCTGGAGCAGGTGGAAAAAATTGCCGCATCGGGCGTGAAGGAAATCGTACTGACCGGGGTGAACCTGGGAGATTTCGGGAAATCCGGCCCTGGTGCAGAAGAAGATTTCCTGGGGCTGATCCGGGCCCTGGACCAGATGGAATCCATCCTGCGTTTCCGGATTTCCTCCATCGAACCCAACCTTCTGAATGAGGACATCATTCACTTTATAGCCGGGTCCAAAAGGTTCATGCCTCATTTTCATATCCCGCTCCAAAGCGGAAGCAACAAGATCCTGGGCCTGATGAAAAGAAGGTACCGCAAGGAGCTTTATTCCAGCCGGGTCCGTCTGATCCAATCCCTCATGCCGCATTGCTGCATCGGTGCGGATATGATTACCGGCTTCCCTTCCGAATCCCAGGAGGATTTCAACGAGTCTTTCCAATTCGTCCAAAGCCTCGACCTGTCTTATCTCCATGTATTCACTTATTCCGAAAGGCAATCCACTGCTGCCCTGGATATCGGCCCCACGGTCCCCCACCGGGAAAGGCAGGAGCGAACCGCGGCTTTCCGCCAGCTTTCGGAGGAGAAAAGGGCTGATTTCGAGCTTCGCCACCGGGGTCAAACCCGACCCGTTCTGTTCGAATCCGGAAATGGGGAGGGAATTCTCGAGGGGTATTCGGACAATTATATCAGGGTGACCGTTCCCCTTTGCAAAGAATGGGTGAACCAGGTGATTCCCTGGACCTTATAGCATTTATTACCCAACAATTCCTGGACCGCATTATATTTAGCTTAGATTTAATGCCGGCAGTTCACCCTGGGGTCATCCTTTGAAAAGCCCAAACCAATCCCATCTGCATGTTAGAAATAATCCGTTGCAAATCAAGCCAGTGGCTTAGGATATTGGTTCTCCTTTTCCTTACCCTGCCTGCATGGCGGTCGTTGCGTGCCCAGGCCGGCCATGAAAAAGGATCTCCGATAATCACTTATTATTCCCCGCAGGTCAACAGAGGGGCATTGTCTGTCTGGACAGCAATCCAGGATACCAACGGGGTGATGTATTTCGGGAGTACCGGTGTAGGGATTTCGACCTATAACGGGGTGAGCTGGCAGGCCATCTCCAGGGATGAGTTGGGCAAATTTGGAGTGGTTCGTTGTTTCGCTCAAGGCCCAGATGGCACCATTTATTTCGGCGCCGGCGGGGATATAGGATACCTGGAAAGAGACAGCACAGGCAACATCATAGGCCGGTCCCTGCTTCATTATATCCCAAAAACCCAAAGGGATTTTGCCGACATCTGGTCCATTCAGATTCAGGGAAACAACGTGTATTTCCAGTCCAGGGAAAGGTTGATCCGGCTCACGAAAACCGGATCTGCGAAGAAGGCCAAATGGAATTCCCGGACTTGGGCGCCTTCCACGCATTTCA
>DATKSX010000268.1:0-8841 GCA_035531415.1 Chitinophagaceae bacterium | reverse complement strand
TACCCTGCACCAAGAGTGCAGGGCGTTAACCGAGCACTATGATGCAGAATTTAAACCTAAACTCAATGCCACCATTGCATCGACCGTTTGATTTTCCGGGGTTATTTACGGAACCCCCAAATGGTGTCGAGCACCCAGGGTGCCTAGTAAACCGTTTACCCTATCGAAACTCTTATGCTTTTACGTCCCGGGAAGATTTCCTCGGGCAACCACATAGCATGTCAAAGATCTTTAACAATAATACAAAAAAATAAAAAAGGGAATGGTTCTCCTCCCTGTGGCAAGACCACAGGGTTTCCGAACCAAATTGATATGAAGCGGAGCGGAAAGATTTGCGTGGCAGGGGGATTTATGCTGTTGATGCCCCTGCTGGTTCGGGGCCAGGATATTGCTGGTGGTACCGGAGGGCTGCAGTCCGCCCTGGACCAGGTGTACCAACAAATGCTTCCGCTTTGCGCAAAGCTGATCGGGGTGGGCAGGGGGATTGCGGGGATCGGAGCCAGCTGTTTCATCGCCTGGAGGGTATGGGGCCATATCGCCCGGGCCGAACCGGTGGATTTTTTCCCCCTGCTGCGGCCTTTTGCCCTTGGGATGGCCATCCTGCTCTTCCCGCAGGGGATTGCCCTTCTAAACGGGATCCTCCAGCCGGTCACCTCCGCGACGGCCTCCATGGTCCGGCAATCCAACCAATCCATCAGCCTGCTCATTCAACAAAAACAGGAAGCCCTTTCCTCCTCAGGGGAGCTGGAAGCGGATTCCGCGGCCGCCTCCCAGGGCAGCCTCACCGCCGCCCTGGGAGGGCTGGTGACCCAATCCTCCCTGGACCTGAAAGCGGCTGTTTCCCAATGGATGAGCGACGTGCTGCAGCTGCTTTATGAGGCAGCGGCGCTCTGCATCGACCTGATCCGGACTTTCTACCTGATTGTACTTGCCATCCTGGGACCGCTGGTTCTTGGGCTTTCCGTCTTCGACGGATTCCGGTCCAGCCTGTCTTCCTGGCTGGCCCGCTATATCCATGTGTCGCTCTGGCTTCCCGTGGCCAATCTTTTCGGTGCCATAATCGGCACCGTGGAACAGCAGATGCTCACGCTGGACCTCAACCAGATCCATCAGGGAGGAAGCAGTTTTTTCAGCGCAACGGATACGGCCTATATGATCTTTTTGATCCTGGGCATCGTGGGTTATTTCATGGTCCCATCCGTCTGTTCCTATATCGTGCATTCCGCCGGTAACCAGGTCCTGGGATCCAGGCTGGGGGGGCTGGTTGCCGGAGGCGCTGCCTGGCTGGGATCCCATGGATCCCCTTCGGGATCCCAAACCTCCCACCAGACCCATTCCACTGAAACCCCGGGATCATCTGCCCAATACCCCGGCTATTCATATGAAAAAATAGCGGGCAAAACAGCCTGAGATGTTCAGCCATTGGAAAGATATCGACCGGTCGTTCCGGTATATCCGGGCCGTGTCCATTGCCCTGATGATCTTTAGCGCCGTGGTCTGCCTGGGATCCCTTTACGGAAGCCTCCGTTACGCCCGGTCCCAGCAAAAAAAAATTTACGTCCTGGCCGGAGGAAAGATCCTGCAGGCCTTTCAGGCGGATTCCCGGCAGAACCTTCCCGTGGAGATCCGGGACCAGATCCGGGTATTCCATCAGGATTTTTTCAGCCTGGATCCCGATGAGCAGGTGATCCAGTCCCACCTGACGAGCGCCCTGTACCTGGCAGACGGGTCGGCCAAACAGCTCTATGACAACCTTCGGGAAAGCGGGTATTATGCCAGCGTGATCGCCGGCAATATCAGCCAGCGGGTCCGGATCGACAGCATCGCGCTGGACCTTTCCCATTATCCCTGGTATTTCAAATGCTATGCGACCCAGACGATCATCCGGTCCACAAGCATGACCACCCGCAGCCTGATCACCCAGGGCTGGATCCGGGAGGTGAGCCGTTCAGATAATGACCCGCATGGACTGTTGATCGAAAGATGGAGGGTACTGGAAAACCAGGACCTGAAAACAACCTCCAGGCCATGAAGATCCGCATGGGGGGAATTGGGCAATGGGTTGCAATTACCTGCTGTCTGACCCTGCTGGGTTTCAGCATGGCGCTGTTGGTCCTTTCCATCACCGGGAAGGTTCCGACCGAGGGGATCGCGGAAGGGCTCCCCGGAGCCGAAATCAGGGGGAATTCCCTCCCGGACCGGACCAATAACGAACTGAAATTTGCAAACTTCAAAACCAGGATTATGAAATGGATGAATATGCAATCCCCGGGATTGCAAAGAAAGAAAAAACTGCTCCTGACGCTGCCTTTAGTGGTGGTTCCATTGCTCACCCTGCTCTTTGTGGCATTGGGAGGAGGGAAGGGCATTCATGGACCTTCTCCGGGTGGAACGGGATTCAACCTCAGGCTGCCTGCTGCCCACCTGAAAGGGATCCGGGGCTGGACCAAACTCAATTTCTATCAGCAGGCGGACCTGGATTCCGAAAAATCCGGCCTGAAACGGATGTCTGAACCCCTTTCCATGGAGCCGGATTCGGAAGACGCTGTCGTCTCTGGAGATATGACCCCGGCCTCTGCCATCCGGAATGTAGTGAACCCGGCTCCCCCTTCCCCTGCTTCATCCGGTGAGGACCCGTGGCAAGGAAGGATCGCCCGAATCCGACAATTAATCCGGGATACTGGAAAGGATCCCTTTCCAGTTGCCGCCGGAATGGAGACTGGTAATCCGGACCCTAAATCCGCCATTTCAGATCCTGGGGTGGGTTCTGCCCCGGACCCGCAGCTGGAACAGATGAACCTCATGCTGGATAAGATCCTGGAAATCCAGCATCCGGGTTCGGTCCCGGGTAGCGGAATGGGCGGTCCTGCAGGGGTAAGAACCCCCGTCGTTGTCTCCCCGGATGGGGTGGGGGCCCCGGCCCAGGACTCCTCAGGTTTCTTCGGCCTGGATCCTACGCCAATGCCGGTTCAGAACACCATTCCGGCCACGGTTGCGGAGTCCTCCAGCCTGGTGACCGGGGCCACGGTATGTTTAAGGACTTCCTCGGAAATGGAGAACGGTGGAATCCGAATCCCTGAGGGGGAGCTCATTTACGGAAGGGCAACCCTGAGCGGAGACCGGCTGATCGTGCGGGTGAGCAGCATCCGGTGGATGAATTCCATATTGCCGGTCTCCCTTTCCGTATTTGACCAGGACGGGCTTGAGGGGATTCATATTCCCGGGGCGATCAACCGTGACCTCGCCAAGGAGTCCGGAGCCCAGGGCGTGGACGCGCTGGATTACCCGGGCCCCGGTAGCGGTATTGCCGGTGAGGTAGCGGGAGCCGGGATCAGCGCCGCCCACAATATGCTCGACCGCAGGATCAGGCTGGTCCGGGTCAGCCTGCCTGAAGGTTACCCCGTACTGCTGGTGAAACAATGATTTTAAAAAAGTAAAAAAAAATTCCATGAAAACTTTACAACAAGCCCTCCTGATTTCGGGCTTTTTTATCACCCTCCATTGCGCCGGTCAGGACAGCCTGGAATTCATCCCTTCCAGAAATTTGGACCTCAGCGAAAACAAAACCGTTGTCCTGGTATTTCCGGCCGCGATAGCCAGCGTGGACCGGGGAAGTGCTCAGGTGCTCGCCAGAAAGGCTGCCGGTGCCTCCAATGTGCTCCAGATCAGGGCAGCCCGGGCCGGTTTTGCACCAACGAACCTGAATGTGATCACTTCGGATGGTGCCCTGTATCCTTTCGACTTGCGATACAACCCATCCCCCCTCCACCTGGCCTTCCGCATCAGCCCCGTATCTGGACCCGGTCCAATACCGGTGGCCCGGCTGGACCATCCCTCCCCGGGCCCGGTCCGGTTGAAGGAGGGGGCCGGGATGGTGCATGGAAAGCCCGGAAGGGTCTCCGGGATTTCCGATCAAAGGGACCGGATGCGAGCGCGACTCCTGGGAATTTATATCCGGGATGAGGTCTTGTATTTTCAAATGGAACTTTCCAATCAATCGCCGGTCCCATTCGATCCGGTTGCTCCCGCTTTCCTGGTCCGGGACCGGCGCAGGCCGAAACGGACCGCGATTCAGGACGGGCAGGTGGAGCTTTTGGGAATTTATGGCTTATCTCCGGTGGTGCGTTCGGGGATACGGGATACGCTGGTTTGTGCCCTGGGTAAGTTCACGGTGACCCGGGACCGGTACCTGTCCATCACTTTCCTGGAATCCGGCGGAGGAAGGGGGCTGGAAATGCGGGTACCCGGCAGGAAAATCCTGAATTGTGAACCGTTGGAGGGTAGTCCCCCCGGTCACCGGATGGATTGATAATAGGGGAGGTGATTGCGGTGCGCCATAACAATTTGCCAGACATTGTTCTTCCTGGAACTGAAGGTGGCTGCGGCGCAGGAAAGATAGTACTTCCATTGCCTGAAAAATCCATCCCCGTATTTCTCCCGGAGGCTGGGCCAGTTCTTTTCAAAATTCTGCAGCCACGCCCTCAGGGTGAGATTGTAATTGGGCCCGAAGTTTTGCCAGTCCTCCAGCCGGAATTTCATCTCTATGGCCCGGGTGATCTGGACCGCCGAAGGCAGCCTGCTGCCTGGAAATATGTATTTCTGGAGCCAGGGATCGGCATGTTTCACCTCTTTCTCACTTCCAATGGTATGCAAAAGAAAGAGGCCGTCCGGCTTAAGTACCCGGTGGACACTATCCATGAACGAGTCGTAGTTCCGGCCTCCCACATGTTCAAACATGCCAATGGAAACCACCCGGTCGAAGCTTCCTTGCACATCCCGGTAATCCTGCAGCTGAATTGAAATGTCCATCCCCTTGCAGGCTTCCCGGGCCAGTTCGACCTGCTGGGGAGAGAGGGTGATTCCTACGACCGAGACGCCGTAACGCTCGGCGGCGTACCGGGCAAGTCCGCCCCAACCGCATCCAATATCGAGCAACTTTTGGCCGGGTTCAAGCTTGAGTTTTCTGCAGGTGAGGTCCAGCTTGTGCTCCTGGGCCTGGTCGAGGTTATCGGCATGGTCCCAAAAAGCGCAGGAATAGATCATCCGGCGGTCCAGCATGGCATGGTATAGGTCATTGCCTCTGTCATAGTGGCTGCTCACTTCCCTGCGCGCCCTGGTGCGGCTTTGGGGATTGTTCCAAAGGGTGGTGAAGGCCACCGCAAGGTCCCTTAGCCCTGGCTTCATTTCCCGTTCCATGCCCGCCCGGAGCAGCCGGTAGAAGAAATCCTCGATATTGTCGCAGTCCCACCATCCTTCCATATAGGATTCCCCGAGCCCCAGGGTGTTATGGCGGAGCACCCGTCTGTAAAAGCGGGGGTCATGCACCTGAATCCTACAGGGGGAGTCTTCCCGGGTGCCGATTCCGGTACCTTCCAGGAGGTGTTCAATGGTACGCTGATAAGGATCCATAGTGATGTCGTTTAATCCGGGTTTGGGTTAGGGTGACTGTGGTCCGAAGAACCACCAATTCTTACAAATGTAATGCGCAGTCCCTATAAATAGGTTTTTCCTGCCCGTAACTGAAATGGTCCCCTGAAGGAGGGTTTCTGGCATATCTTTGGCAGTTTGGCATACAATAAATCTGAAACTAATGAAGGCAGTACGAATTCATGGTTATGGAGGCCCCGAAGTCCTGAAATACGAGGAGGCCCCCGTGCCTGAGCCTGGAGTGGATGATATCCTGGTGCGGATCCATTCCGCGGCGGTCAACCCGGTGGACTGGAAGATCCGCAACGGAATTTCGAAAGCGTTTCCGATAGATTTTCCATTTATCCTGGGCTGGGACCTGGCAGGTACTGTGGTGGAGGCGGGAAAAATGGTCCGGGGATTCAAAGCAGGGGATAAGGTCTTCGCCCGGCCCGATACCATGCGGAATGGAGCCTATGCGGAATACATCGCGATGCGCGCCTGCGAGGCGACATTCGCGCCCACTTCCATCCCGCCGGAGCAGGCTGCAGGAGTCCCCCTGGCGGCCCAAACCGCATGGGTGGGCCTGTTTGAAGCAGGCCGGCTGAAACCCGGCCAGAAGGTGCTGATCCATGGCGGTTCCGGAGCAGTAGGAATTTTTGCAGTTCAGCTGGCCGCAATCGCGGGGGCGCAGGTGACAGCCACCACTTCCGAGAAAAATATCGATCTGGTCCGGTCCCTGGGCGCTTCCCAGGTCATCAACTACCAGGGGGAGGATTTCACAAAAAAGGTGAAGGACCTGGACCTGGTGCTGGATACCATCGGCGGGGAGACTCAGAAAAAGTCCTGGGACCTCATTCGCGGGGGTGGATCCCTGGTATCCACAGTGGGAGTGGATGCCGGAGAGGCCCAGCGCAGGGGAATCCGGGGCATTGGATTCATGCTCCAGGCCCACGGGGCACGACTTGCCGAAATCGGGAAGCTCATCGACGAAGGGAGGCTCAAAGTCATTATCGAAAGGGAATTTCCGCTGTCGGAGACCCGCAAGGCCCAGGAACTGAGTGCCCAGGGTCATGCCCGGGGAAAGATCATCATCCGCATCGAATAGGCCAAATCCCGGGTTGAGGGGAATCTTCCCCGGTTTGGCCGGTTTCCTGCGCCCGACCCTTATGGCATTGGTTTTGTCCCCGTTATACAATGACATCGACTAGGCATCCCAGGAAAAAATGGAGGTGGTGGATCGTGTTGGGGTGCATCCTGGTGGTCCTCATTGCGGGCAGAATCGCCCTGCCTTCTATCTTGTTGAAAATGGTGAACCGTGAGCTGGCCCGGATTCATGGTTACAAGGGCCATGTAGATGGACTGGATGTATCGCTTTTCCGGGGTGCATATACCCTGAAGAACATTTATCTGGACAAGACCAGCGGGAAAGTGCCTGTGCATTTTTTTTCCGCCCAGACCATGGACCTGTCGGTGGAATGGAAGGCTTTGCTTCACCGCAGGCTCGTCGGAAAGATCGTCGTAAATAACCCCATCCTGAATTTCGTAAGCGGACCCACGAAGGCCACCTCCCAGACCGGGATCGACAGCAGCTGGACCATAGTGATCGGAAAACTCATGCCCCTGAAGATAAACCGATTCGAAATCATCGGAGGGGAGATTCATTACCGGGATTTCACCACCAAGCCGAAAGTGGATTTGTATGCCAGCCAGGTCCATATCATTGCAGCGAACCTGTCCAATGTGAACCGGGAGCAGGTGGAGCTCCCATCCACAGCAACTGGCACGGCAACTGTTTATGGAGGGAAAGCTCAGCTCTACCTGAAGATCAATGCCATGGCTCCCTTACCCACCTTTGAGGCCAGGGCCGAAATGCTTGGCCTGGACATCACCAACCTCAATAATTTCCTGGAAGCCTATGGAAATTTCGACGTCAAGCAAGGCACAATCAGCATCTATACGGAAGCGGCGGCCCGGGACGGAGCGATAAAGGGATATGTCAAACCCATCATCAAAGATCTCAAGGTAGTAGACTGGAAGGAGGATAAGGCCAAACCCCTGAAGATCGCCTGGGAGGCCATCATTGGCGCTGCCGCCTGGGTTTTCAAGAACCACCGTAAGGACCAGCTGGCCACCAAAGCCGATTTCGAGGGCAATATCCGCGATCCCAAGGTGAATGTTTGGGATATCATCGGCCAGACCCTCCGCAATGCCTTTATCCAAGCCCTATATCCCTCCCTGGAAAATTCCGTCCACCTGAACTCTGTTCCTGCCAGCTCCGGTCAAAAGCCCACCGAACTCAGTAAACAATACCAGAAATCCAAATCCGGATCCTGATCCAAAATCCTAAAATGAAAAAAGCATTTGGATCGGATGAAATGTTATGCGTGGTAGGTGAGAAATCAGTAACGGAGGATAAAATTTAATACCCAAAATCATCAAAAAATCAGGTACTGCTCCATGCGGCCATACCGTCCTTTGGGCAACTTTCCCCTCCTGAAGATTCCGGCTGACAATAATAAAAGAGATTTTAAACATTTATTATTAAAATATTAATATATATATTAAATATTTATTAATAAATGATTATATTATAGAATTAATAAATTGCATAAATTAGGTCAATTAAATGACCCAAATTAAGTAAATTAGGTCAATTAAATGACCCAAAATCATGGTATGATCATTCCTAGAATCTTAGAAAAAACGCTCGAACGCCAATTGGGTAAGCAAAAGGTCCTTATGCTTTATGGAAGCCGGCAGGTTGGAAAGACAACTCTCATCCGGCATATCGCTGAAAAACATAAAAAAGAAATGCTCTTCCTGCAGGGGGAAGATATGCAGGTTTCCCGTATCCTACAGGAAAGGACAATCGCCAATTATCAAAGCGTGATAGGGGGTAAGAAACTTATAATAATCGATGAGGCTCAGGCAGTACCCGGCATAGGGAAGATACTGAAACTGATGGTTGATAATATTAAAGGCATAACCATCATTGCCACAGGTAGCAGCAGTTTTGACCTTATAGCAACCGCTGGCGAACCCCTTGTCGGTCGGCAATTGGTTTACCAACTGTACCCTGTTGCTCAAGCGGAACTTACTGAAGCAGAAGACTTTTTTACGACTGCCTCAAACCTTGATCAAAGGTTGATCTATGGAAGCTACCCTGAATTATGGCAATTCTCCACAACTGAAGAAAAGGAGACGTACCTCAAATTATTGGTAAACAGTTATCTGCTGAAGGATTTATTAATGTTTCAATCAGTTAAAGGAGCAGATGTCCTGTACCGGCTTTTACAATTGCTGGCTTTCCGGGTTGGGAGCATGGTAAGTACGGTAGAACTGAGCAATAATTTGCAGTTAAGTAAAAATACGGTTGAACGCTACCTGGATCTTCTTGGAAAAGTGTTTATCATTTATCCCCTTTCAGGATTC
>DATKSX010000267.1:0-5085 GCA_035531415.1 Chitinophagaceae bacterium | reverse complement strand
AGTATATCGACCAGATGGTCCGGTATAAGTTCAACGTACTGCATATGCACCTGACCGATGACCAGGGCTGGAGAATCGAGATCCGGGGATTGCCCCGCCTTACCCAGGTGGGGGCCTGGAACGTAAAGAAGGTGGGTTATTTCGGCACCTTTTCCATTCCCTCAGCGGATGAGCCCAGGAATTACGGAGGGTTTTATACCCAGCAGGATATCCGCGATATCGTAAAATACGCCAAAGAACGTTTTGTCAATATTCTGCCGGAAGTGGATGTACCCGGACACAGCCTGGCCGCCGTGGTTTCCTATCCAGAACTTTCCTGCACCCCGGGAGCGGACCATTACCAGGTCAGTTCCGGGGAAAGGATCCGGAGGGACAGCATCGATAACACCCTGGATCCCTCAAACCCGAAGGTTTATGAATTCCTGGACAAGGTTCTTACCCAGGTAGCCGAGCTTTTCCCTTTCGGGTATATCCATATGGGAGGTGACGAATGCAACAAGTATTTCTGGGGCAAAAGCGATTCGGTCAAAGCGCTTATGCAGCGGGAGGGACTCCAGAATATGGACCAGGTCCAAAGTTATTTTGAAAAGAAGGTGGAGCAGATCGTGGAATCCAAGGGAAAAAAATTCATGGGATGGGATGAAATCCTCCAGGGAGGACTTGCCCCGGATGCGGTTGTGATGAGCTGGAGGGGCATGGAAGGAGGTATTCAGGCGGCCCGAATGGGCCATGAGGTGGTCATGAGCCCCACCACCTTCGCCTACCTGGATTATATGCAGGGGGACCAGGCCATCGAACCCCGGGTTTATTCCACGCTGACCTTAAGGAAAGCCTATGAGTTCGAACCGCTCCCGGACAGCGTAAATCCGAAACTGATCCTGGGCGGCCAGGCCAACCTTTGGACGGAGCAGGTGTACAACATGCGTCATGCCGAATACATGACCTGGCCCAGGGGATGGGCGATCGCAGAATGCCTTTGGTCTCCACGGGAGCTTCGGAACTGGGATGATTTTCTTTCCCGGGCGGAGGTCCATTTTGGAAGGAACGACGAAGCGGAGATTAAATATGCCCCCAGTGTATATGATCCGAAATTCACGGTTACCAAAACTGCCAGCGGAGACCTTCAGTTGGAAATGTCGATGGAAGTGAAGGGTTTGGACTTGTATTATACTTTTGACAATTCCTTCCCGGACCAATTCTATCCAAAATATTCCGGTCCGGTCATCGTCCCCAAAGACGCGGTGATGCTCAGGGTGATCAGTTACCGGGGCAAGACTCCCGTGGGAAGGTTGATCAGTTTACCGGTCGCCGAGCTGGAGCGAAAAGCTTCCCGGAGGAGAGAATAACATACGGCCGGCATCAGGAAAGGAGCCTTTGAACCGCTTCCCTGGGTTTATCAAAATGGAAATCCAGCCAGACCTCTTCCATCATCCGGGTGATCTGGTCGTTGCAAAGGTTACCGATGCTTCCTTCGAGGGTATGATGAATTTCACGGGTGGGCTTGAAACTGCCTTCCCCGATCTGTTTACCCACGGCCCGGTAAGCATCCCGGAAAGGGATGCCTTCCAGCACGAGGCGGTTCACTTCTTCCACGCTGAACAGGTTGCGGTATTTGTCCTCATCCAGTATTCCCTTCCTGATGCGCATTTCGGAAAGCATCAGGGAAGCCATGGAGAAACATTGCTTCAGGGTG
Source organism: Chitinophagaceae bacterium (assembly GCA_035531415.1). Lineage (GTDB taxonomy): Bacteria > Bacteroidota > Bacteroidia > Chitinophagales > Chitinophagaceae > JANWKA01. Next base: position 3,392 of record DATKSX010000267.1, on the reverse strand, counting down.
TCGAAAGCCGGAAACAAATGCTCCTTGAGCAGCTGGAAGTCCCGGTGGTAGCCTGAGGGAAGGTTGGCCGTGAGCAGGCTGATCTCGGCAGGAAGGGACTGAATCCGGTTGCAATGGGCCCGGATCAGCTCCAGCACATCGGGGTTTTTCTTATGGGGCATGATGCTGGATCCCGTGGTAAGTTCGTCCGGGAAGGAAACAAATCCGAGGTCCTGATTCATGTAAAAGCAGAGATCCATGGCCAGCCGGGAAAGGGTGGCCGCCAGGTTGGATAGGCCCTGGGCGACCACTCTTTCGGTCTTTCCCCTGCCCATCTGGGCATAGACTACGTTGTAATTGAGCTGGTCAAAGCCGAGCAGTTCAGTGGTCAGCGACCGGTTCAGGGGAAAGGAAGATCCGTAACCTGCAGCGGACCCCAGCGGGTTTTTGTTCACCACCCGGTACGCAGCCTCGAGCAGGATCAGGTCATCGACCAGGCTTTCCGCGTAAGCTCCAAACCAAAGCCCGAAAGAAGAGGGCATGGCGATCTGAAGATGGCTGTATCCGGGATAGAGGTCCTGGCGGTGTTTCTCGCTGAGGCTGATCAGCAGGTTGAAAAAATCCCTGGCGCTTTCGGCCAGTTCCTGGAGCCGGAGGCGGAGGAAAATCCGGATATCCACCAGCACCTGGTCATTGCGGGACCTTCCGCTGTGAATCTTTTTTCCGGTATCGCCGAGGGTGCGGGTGAGCATTTCTTCGATCTGGGAATGAATGTCCTCCGATCCCTCTTCCAGCCTGAAGGTCCCGCCGATGATCCCCTGATGGATCTGTTTGAGTTCCGCTGAAAGATCGGCCCATTCCTGGTGGGTAAGCAGGCCGATCGATTCCAGCATCCGGATATGGGCGAGCGATCCCAGGACATCAGCTGAAGCCAGGTAGAGGTCCATCTCCCGGTCATTTCCTACCGTAAAAAGGTCCACTTCCCGCAGGGAGGCCTTATCCTTTTGCCAGAGTTTCATCGGATTTGAATTTACTCAATTTATCGCACAGGGCGGCCCGCGCTGCCGGCCAGTCCTGCCGGATGATGCTGAAAAAAATGCTATCCCGGATCCGGCCTCCGTTGCTCACCATATGGCTGCGGAATATGCCGTCCCGGGTCGCTCCGATCCCCAACATGGCATTTTGGGATTTCAGGTTGAGCAGGTCGGTCTTGAGCTCCACCCGGTTGACCTCCAGGGTGCCGAAAGCATGGTCCAGCATGGCCAGTTTCATCCACCGGTTCAGGCCGGTTCGCTGGTAATCCTCCCCCAGCCAGGTCCACCCGATTTCCAGGCGCCTGTGGGCCGGAGTGATATTTCCAAACCGGGTGGACCCGGCTTTCATCCCGGTTTTTTTGTCGGTCACCGCAAAGGGAATGCTGAGCCCGGCCTCCCTTTCCCGGAATGCTTCCCGGAAATAATTTTCCAGGTCTTCCCGGCTGGTGATCCGGGTGAGGGCCAGCTCCCAGAGGGTGGGATGCAGGGCCAGGGGGAGCAGGGCTTCCAGGTCTGTGGGTTGCAGGGGTTCGAGCAGGACCCTTTCATTTTCCAGGACCGGGAAATAATCAATTTCAGTCATGGGATGGTTTTAGAATGAGCCGGTCCAGCAGTCGGATATAACAGCCAATTCCTTCCCGGAGCTCGTCGAGGTAAATGAATTCATCGGCGCTGTGGGACCGGGCGGAATCCCCCGGACCGATCTTTACGGAAGGTCCCGGAATCAGGGCCTGGTCGGAGGTGGTCGGGGAGCCGTATAGCTTCCTGCCCAGGTCCCGGGCCGCTCGGACCAACGCATGATCTGGGCTGATTCCTGAGGAACGCATCCGCATGGAGCGGGGTTCGACCTGGCACCGGACATGCTCACGAACGATTTCGAGCACTTCCTCATGGGTATAACGGTCCGTCACCCGGATGTCCACCGTAAAATGGCAGGTAGCCGGGACCACGTTATGCTGCTGACCGGCATTGATCACCGTAACGGTCATCTTCACCTGTCCCAGGCTTTCGGAAATCAGCGAAAACCGGAAATTCCGGAACCAGGCGATATCCTCGATGGCCCGGTAGATGGCGTTATCGCCTTCCTCCCGGGCGGCATGCCCGGCTTTTCCGTGGCTGGTGCAATCCAGGACCAGCAATCCTTTTTCCGCGATGGCCAGATCATTCAGGGTGGGTTCGCCCACGATGGAAAAATCCGGAGCCGGAAATTGCCCGAGGATGCTTTCCACTCCCTGGTGTCCGGAGATCTCTTCCTCTGCGGTGGCGGTGATCACGAGATTATGGGTGAGGGCAGGGTTGTCATAAAAATGCCGGAATGCCGCGATCAGGCCGACCAGGCAGCCTCCCGCGTCATTGCTCCCCAGGCCATAGAGCTTTCCCTCTTCGATGGCCGGATCGAAGGGATCCCGGGTGTATCCGGAATTCGGGCGCACGGTGTCATGATGGGAATTCAATAGAATCGTCGGGAGTCCTGGCCTGAAATGGGCGTTGATGGCCCAAACATTGTTTCCGGACCTATTGCAGGAAATCCCTTTGGAACGGAGGAATTCCTGAATGGCATCCGCCGTACGGTCCTCCTCCCTGCTGTAGGAGGGAATGGAAATTAGCCTGCGCAGTAATTCCAGGGCATCGTCATATAATTCATTGAACTGATTCATAGCGTGATAGGTTTAGGAAGAAAATAAGTGCCTTTTCCGATACAAGGCTGTCTGTCATCGGCTCCTCAGAGCATGGAAATAGAGATCACCTGCCTGCCGGCAGGGGGGAAAGGGGCAAAACAGGTATCTTCCTAAACTCTTCATTTCAAGGATGAATCAGGGTCCCGCCGGGCCCTGAGTTTAAATGATCTTCCAATTGATCCGGCTCTCCCATCCAGACCTGGGAAACCCCGTGGCCGATGGCTTCAAAGGCAGCCGTCAGTTTGGGAAGGATGCCCGAATGCAGCGCCCCCCCGGATTTCAGCTCCTCAAAACGGGCCCGGTCCAGGTCATGGATTACCGAAGCGGAATCCTCCATTCTTTCCAGGACGCCGGGCCGGTCAAAGCAAAAAATCAACCGAACCGAATAAAACGCTGACAAGGCCATCGCCAGGGCGGAGGCGATGGTGTCTCCATTGGTATTGAGCATGCCCCCTGCATCCGGGTCGAAAGTCAGGGGAGCGAACACCGGGACCAGTCCGATGCGGATCAAGGACTGGCAGGTATCGGCCCGCAGTGCGTAGTAATCCACATCCCCTGCGAATCCGAAGTCCTGATCCCGGACTGGTCTTTTCCGGGCCGGGATCAGGCCTCCATCCGCTCCTGTCAGACCGAGGGCATCGCAACCCAGGGACTGCAGCCGGGCCACCAGTTGCTTGTTGACCAACCCGCCATAGACCAT
>DATKSX010000266.1:0-4543 GCA_035531415.1 Chitinophagaceae bacterium | reverse complement strand
TCCCCCTACAAAAACCCGGACGGGAGCCCGAGGAGAATTACTTTCTCCGATGGCCTGCTGCTTCCCGATTACCGGCTTCCGACAGAAGCCGAATGGGAATATGCCGCACTGGCCTATGTCGGGGAAAACCCCAACCCGGCCACCAAGGAAGGGAAAAGGGGAGAAGAGCTGATCGCCAACCGGGAGGTATATCCCTGGTCGGTGAACCCGGACGGCCTGAGGGATCCCCGCAGGGGAAACTGGCAGGGAGAGTTCCTGGCCAATTTCAAAAGGGGTGAAGGGGACAATATGGGTGTTGCAGGCGGCCTCAATGACCGGGCTTCCATACCCGCGCCGGTAAAATCATTCTATCCGAACAATTTCGGCATCTATAACATGGCGGGCAATGTAAGCGAATGGGTGGCTGATGTTTACCGCGCCCTTACTCCGGAGGATGAGGACGGCTTCAATCCTTTCCGGGGAAATGTCTACATGGATGTCTATCATGATAAGGATGGGGCTCCAGAAAAGGACAGCCTCGGCCGTCTGAAGATGATTGAAGAACCGGATTCCGTCGTAGCGCTACGGATGAACTACAGCCGCGCGGATGAACGGGATTACCTGGATGGGGACAGCCTTTCCGGCGCAACTTATGGATACGGGATCACCACCCTGATCAACAACAAGTCCAGGGTAATCAAGGGCGGATCCTGGAATGATCTTCCTTATTGGCTTTCTCCTGGCACCCGGCGCTTCATGCAGCAGGACATGGCAAGCAATACCGTCGGATTTCGCTGCGCGATGGACCGTGTAGGCAGCCAGGAGGGCAATCGTTTCAAGACCGGAAATTATTTCCGGAGCCAGCGCCAGAAACGGTAAAAAAAACTCTTCAGGGAAGCCTCCCAAATCGGGAGGCTTCTTTATTTTTGTGGCCTTCGGCCTTGAACATCCAGGAACTATATTCCCTATACCGGCAACACCCCTCGGTTCGCACCGATACCCGAAAGCTCAGGCCGGGTGATCTGTTCTTTGCCCTGAAAGGGCCTCATTTCAATGGCAACAGCTTCGCTGCCGCTGCCCTGGAGAAGGGGGCCTTCAGGGTCGTGGTCGATGATCCGGCCTTCGCGGGCGATTCCCGTGCCATTCTGGTGGAAGATGCCCTCAAGACGCTCCAGGAGCTGGCTGCCATCCACCGGAAATCCTTCACTTTTCCCTTTCTCGCGATCACCGGGTCCAACGGTAAGACCACCACCAAGGAGCTGATCCGGGAAGTGCTTTCCCGTTCGATGAAGGTTTATGCCACCGAGGGCAACCTCAACAACCATATCGGCATTCCCCTGACCCTGCTCAGCATTCCCGTGGGGACGGAGGTGGCGGTCATTGAGATGGGCGCCAACCACCCTGGGGAGATCGCGTCCTATTGCCGGATCGTGGAGCCCACCCACGGGATCATCACCAATTGCGGGATAGCTCATCTGGAAGGGTTCGGGAGCGAGGAAGGGATCCGAAAAGGGAAGGGGGAGCTGTTCGATTACCTGAAAGGGCATGGAGGGACGGCCTTTGTCTGCAGGGATTTCGGGTATTTTGCTGAAATGGCCGAAGGCATCCCGGAGCTTTTCTGGTATGGAACCGGGCCGGGGAATTTCGTTCAGGGCCATATCCTGGAGCCGGCACCCCTGCTCACGGCAGGAACCGATTACACCGGGAGCATGCATACCCGGCTTTTCGGCGGGTATAACCTGTATAATATTCTGGCTGCCGTTACCGTGGGAAAATATTTCAAGGTTCCCCCGGCCGCAATCAAGGCAGCGGTGGAAGGATATGCCCCGCAGAACCACCGTTCCCAGGTGATCACCAGGGGCAGCAATACCATCATCCTGGATTCCTACAACGCAAACCCCACGAGCATGAAGCTCGCCATCGGGGAATTCGCATCGATGCAGGCCGCCCGCAAAGTACTGATCCTGGGATCGATGATGGAGCTGGGGGCTGCAAGCCGCAAGGAGCATGAATCTTTGCTGGAGCTGATCTCCGGCTGGCAATGGGAGGCCGTAGTGCTGACGGGAAAGGAATTTGAAGGGCTTTCCCATCCCTATATCTTCCAGCAGGACGCAGCGGCTGCGATGGCCTGGCTGGAAAAGCAACACTTCGAGAATACCTGGATCCTGGTGAAAGGATCCCGGAGCATGGCCATGGAAAAAGTCCTGGGCTGATCAGCCGCTGCGGCGCTGGCAGAGTTCGACCAGTACGCCATGGACGTCTTTGGGATGCAGAAAGCAAATCAGCCTGTCGTCTGCCCCGGGTTTCGGTTCCCGGTCCAGCAGCTCAAAACCTTCGGCTTCCAGCCGGCGCATCTCCGCCCGGATATCGGCTACCTCAAAAGCGATATGATGGATCCCCTCCCCTCTTTTTTCCAGGAACCGGGACAGGGAATTTCCGCAAGAAGCGGTTTCGAGAAGCTCCACCTTGACCGGACCGCCGGATAAAAAGGCGGTCCGTACCTGCTCGCTTTCCACCGTCTCGGTTTTATAGCAGGCAGTTCCCAGCAGTTTTTCAAAGACAGGAATGGACTGCTCCAGGCTTTTTACCGCGATGCCGACATGTTCCAATTCCATGCCTTCCTTTTTTTAAATCGTAATTTCATGGGACGACTCCTGTCCGTTGCCCAAATTACCCATTTATCTGGATTTCCTGTCCACGACACCTTGTGATGAGGCCGTGCTGGAAGCCATGCTGCCCTTTTTCACCAAGGACTTCGGCAATGCATCGAGTCATACCCACGCCCACGGATGGTATGCCGCCGAGGCGGTGAAGCAGGCCCGGGAGCAAATCGCGGAACTCATCGGGAGCGAACCCGGGGAGATCGTTTTCACTTCGGGAGCCACGGAATCCGACAACCTTGGAATCAAAGGCATTTTTTCCCGGTTCGCTTCGAGAGGTAACCACATCGTCACCTGCCAGACGGAACACCGGGCCGTATTGGATACCTGCGCGCATATGGAGCGGATGGGAGGGAGGGTGAGCTATCTTCCGGTGGACTCCGAAGGCAGGATCAGTCTCCCTGAACTGGAACGGGAACTAAATGATTCCACCGTCCTGGTCTGCATCATGTTCGCCAATAACGAAACCGGGGTGATCCATCCGGTGGAGGAGATCGCCAGGATCTGCAGGGCTCGCAATATCCTGTTCATGTGCGATGCAACCCAGGCGGTCGGCAAAATCCCCGTTGACGTAAACCGGGAAAAGATCGACCTGATGGCATTCAGCGCCCATAAGATCTATGGACCGAAGGGGATTGGGGCCCTCTACCTGCGCAGGAGGGGACCGAGGGCCGATCCGGACCCGCAGATGGACGGCGGAGGGCATGAAGGAGGGTATCGCAGCGGGACCCTGAACGTGCCCGGGATCGTCGGCTTCGGGAAGGCCTGCCAGATCTGCCGGGAGTTCATGGATAAAGACAGCTCCCATACCCGGGGTCTGAGGGATTTATTTGAGTCCGGACTGACCCGGGCCGGAATCGCCCGGGTCAACGGTTCGGTCACCCACCGGCTTTCAAATGCCTCCAACCTGGAATTTCCGGGAATGGAAGGCTCCAGGTTGCTCTCCCTGCTTGCAGCCGAACTTTCCGCTTCCCTGGGATCAGCCTGCACATCCGCCCGGCCCGAGCCCAGCCATGTGCTGAAGGCCATGGGACGTTCTGATGCCCAGGTCCGGTCCTGCCTGCGGTTCAGCTTCGGCAGGACCACCACCGGAGCGGAAGTGGAATACGCCCTGGAACGGATCCGAATGGGTTTGCGAAGCCTGGGGCCCTGAACCAACTGCTCCCGCCCCGCCTCCGAATCCCTATATTTGACCCGGGACCGAATAACCTGCTGTCCCTTCCGTTATCCTTCCGGCATGTGGGCCATATTCAGAAAAGAGACCAGCCAGTTCTTCAGCAGCATCACGGGATATATCGCCATCATCGTATTCCTGGTGGCCAACGGGCTTTTTCTTTTCATCCTGCCGGATACGAGCCTGCTGGACTATGGATACGCGAGCCTCGCTGCCCTGTTTTCCCTGGCTCCATGGCTTTACCTGGTCCTGATCCCGGCGGTGACCATGAGAAGTTTCGCCGAGGACTTGCGGTCGGGCACCCTGGAGATTCTGTTCACCAAACCGGTCACCACTTTTCAGCTCACCCTGGGTAAATACCTTTCCTGTTTTTCGGTGGTCGCGATTTCCCTGGTGCCTACCCTGCTGTATTATTACACCATCGCCCACCTTTCCCAGGCCGGGCAGGGTCCTGACGGGGGAGCAATTGCGGGCTCCTATATCGGTCTGCTCCTTTTGGGAGCCGTTTTCACCGCCATCGGGATCTGGGCTTCCTCGATCAGCAGTAATTCCGTAATCGCCTTCCTGGTGGCCGCCTTCGTCTGTTGTTTGTTTTACTGGGGTTTTGACGAGATCAGCCGGATTCCGGCCCTGGCGGAAGTGGCGGGATATTATATCCAGATGGCGGGGATCCGGTTCCATTATGATTCCATCAGCAGAGGCGTGGTGGATACCCGGGATGTGCTGTATT
>DATKSX010000265.1:0-4020 GCA_035531415.1 Chitinophagaceae bacterium | reverse complement strand
CCGGATTACTTCGGCCCCCAGCTGGGTTGCCAGCTTGAAATTGTCGATGAGGTGCCGCTGGGCCGCCAGGGGGATCCGGTCCCCGTATTCCTTTTTGCGCTGCACATAAAGCACATACCACCGGGACTGGTAATAACTGCTCAGGCGGGCCGCTTTCCGGATCAGCTTGCGGGCCATTTGGGCATTGGAGCTGATGCAGACCAGGAAGGCTTCCGGCCTCAGGCTGGCATTCGGAGGCATTTCCTTCTCGATCTGCCGTTCCACCTGGCTGGCCACCTCTTTCAGGGCGATCTCCCGGAGCCGTAACAGACGGTCCGCCCGGAAAAAATTCTGGAGGGCTGTTTCCACCCGTTCCTTCAGGTAGATCTTTCCTTCCTTCAGCCGCTCGATCAGCTCATCGGCGGTCAGGTCGATATTGACCACTTCGTCGGCCATCTGAATCACCCGGTCCGGGATCCGTTCCCGGATCCTGGTTCCGGTGATGGATTCAATCTGGGCATTAAGGCTTTCCAGGTGCTGGATGTTGACCGCGCTGATCACATTGATCCCCTCCTCCAGGATATCCATCACATCCTGCCAGCGCTTTTCGTTCCGGCTTCCTCCGATATTGGTGTGGGCCAGTTCATCGACCACCACCACCTCGGGATGTACGTTCAGGATGGTCTGGAGGTCCATTTCCTCCAGCTCCTTTCCCTTGTAGAAAAGTTTCCGCCGGGGAATCAAAGGAAGCCCTTCCAGAAGGGCCTCGGTTTCCGCACGGCCATGGGTTTCGATGTACCCGATCCGGATATCGATCCCGGAAGCCAGCAGCATCCGGGATTCCTGGAGCATCCGGTAAGTTTTTCCCACCCCGGCGCTCATCCCGATGTAAATCTTGAACTTCCCCCGCCTGGATTTGCGGATGAGTTCCACGAAATTGCCTCCGGTGGATTGCGCTTCTGCCATCTGCAAAGGTTAGGGTTTTGCGCCATTCCCATCTGCGGCCCTATTTCAGCTGGTCCAGTTTCAGGTTCAGTTCCAGGACATTCACGGTGGCGGGACCCAGGCATCCGGCGAGGGGCGGGGTGGTGCAGCGGTGCACCAGGGCTACCAGGGAATCCTGGGGCAGGTTGCGAATCCGGGCGATCCGGGTTACCTGGACCAGGGCAGCCTCCGGGGTGATGTCTGGGTCCAGGCCGCTGCCTGAAGCGGTGAGCAGGTCGGCAGGGATCCCGGCCCGCGTAAGGCCCGGATTGTGCGCCTCTATGGTGTCAGCCCGTTGAAGCACTCCTTTCAGCAAATCGGGATTGGAGGGGCCGAGGTTGGACGCTCCGGATCCGGCGGCATTATAACCGACTGCTGAGGGCCTGTCCTGGAAATACCGGTCCAGGGTGAAGGATTGTCCTACCTGCCTGAACCCCAGCAGCCTTCCATGGGCCCGGACCTCCTGGCCATTTCCCCTGCCTGGGGCGATAAAGAAGGCCACGGCCCGGATGAAGAGGGGGTAGGCAACCATGGTCAGAAGCACCATGGCGAACGTGAGCCTTAAAGCGATCCAGAGATGGGATTTCATGGGAATGGATTTAATGATGTGCCATAAAGAGCAATCCCAGCAAAAGGTCGATTCCCTTGATCCCGATGAAGGGAACAATGATCCCGCCGATTCCGTAGATCAACAGGTTCCGGCGCAGCAGGGCGCTGGCCCCGATCGGCTTGTAAGCAACTCCTTTCAAGGCCAGGGGGATGAGCAGCGGGATGATGATCGCATTGAAGATGATCGCGCTCAGAATGGCACTGCTGGGACTTTCCAGGTGCATGATGTTCAGGGCCTGAAGCGCTGGGATGGAAGTGATAAACAGGGCCGGCACGATGGCAAAATACTTTGCAACGTCATTGGCGATGGAAAAGGTGGTCAGCGATCCCCGGGTCATGAGCAGCTGTTTTCCGATCTCCACGATCTCAATGAGCTTGGTGGGATCATTGTCCAGGTCTACCATGTTACCCGCCTCCTTCGCGGCCTGGGTTCCGCTGTTCATGGCCACACCGATATCGGCCTGTGCGAGGGCCGGGGCGTCGTTGGTTCCGTCCCCCATCATGGCAACAAGCCGGCCCATCTGCTGTTGTTTACGGATAAAATCCATCTTGTCAACGGGTTTAGCTTCTGCGATGAAATCATCCACTCCCGCCACGCCTGCGATATATTTTGCGGTCAGGATGTTGTCCCCGGTCACCATTACGGTCCGGACCCCCATCTTCCGCAACCGGTCAAAACGGTCCTGAATGCCGGGCTTGATCACATCCTGCAGTTCGATCACCCCGAAAACCCGGTGGTCCACGGCCACGGCCAGGGGGGTCCCTCCGCCGGCCGCGATGCCGTTAACCCGGGCCTCGGTGGAGGGAGGGAAAGCCTGTCCATGGTGGACCGCGTCCGTGCGGATCACTTCGGTGGCTCCTTTGCGGATTTTCCGGCCATCCTTAAGGTTGACTCCGCTGCTGCGGGTCTCCGCAGAGAAGGGCATCATCTGGGTCACTTCCCCCGCCGGAGCTATTCCGTTCAATAAAGAGAGGGACAGCTCCAGGACCGATTTGCCTTCGGGGGTTTCATCGGCCTGGGAGGCCAGGGCGCAATAGGCTGCGAACTCCGCCGGGTCCACCCCTTCCGCAGGCCAGAGCCCGGTTGCCTTCCGGTTGCCGATGGTGATGGTGCCCGTCTTGTCCAGCAGAAGCACATCGACATCGCCTGCCGTTTCCACGGCACGTCCGGATTTGGTGATCACGTTGGCTTCAAGAGCCCGGTTCATGCCCGCGATCCCAATGGCGGAAAGCAGTCCCCCGATGGTTGTGGGGATCAGGCAGACGAAAAGGGAGATGAAACTGGCGATGGTGATGGAGGTATTGGCGAATTGGCCGAAAGGCCGCAGGGTGACACAAACGATCAGGAACATGATGGTGAACCCTGCCAAAAGGATGGTCAGGGCAATTTCGTTTGGGGTTTTGCGCCGGCTTGCCCCTTCCACCAGGGCGATCATCTGGTCCAGGAAAGTTTCCCCGGGATTGGCGGTGACCTGGACGGTGATCCGGTCCGAAAGGACCCGGGTTCCGCCTGTAACCCCGGAACGGTCCCCCCCGGATTCCCGGATCACCGGTGCGCTTTCCCCGGTGATGGCGGATTCATCGATGGAGGCTACGCCTTCAATGATCTCTCCATCCATCGGAATGATATCATTGGTTTCGCAGACGAAAAGGTCCCCCCGGACCAGTTCCGAAGACCGTACCAACCTAATCTCGTTGACATACATTTCCCCGACCGGGAATATCTTTTTCGCCGGAGTGTCCTGCCTGGATTTTCTCAGGCTGTCTGCCTGGGCCTTACCCCGGGCTTCTGCGAAAGCCTCCGCAAAATTGGCAAACAGGACCGTTAACAGCAAGATCACCGTAATGGCCAAATTATAGGAAACGGTTCCCTGACTCAGTCCGGGACGGGTGGCGGCAAGCCAGGTCACCACGGCCATGATGGCAGTGCCGATCTCGACGGTAAACATCACAGGATTATGAATCAGTTTTCTGGGATCCAGCTTCACGAAAGCCTGTCCTAAAGCGATCCGCATCAGTCCCCGGACCCGGGAAGCATGTTTTCCTTTCATGTTTTTTCAGTTACGGGTACAGGATAAAATGTTCCGCCACCGGGCCCAGGGTAAGGGCAGGGAAAAAGGAAAGGGCGGCAATAATGACGATCACGGCAAACACCATCAGGCCGAAGGTCCCTGATTCGGTCCGCAGGGTCCCCGCGCTTTCGGGAACCTGCTTTTTCCCTGCAAGAAGTCCCGCTATGGCCACTGGTCCGATAATGGGCAGGTACCTGGAAAAAAGCATAACCAGGCCGTCCGAAATGTTCCAGAAGGGAATGTTGGCGTTGATTCCCCCGAACTCCGAACCATTGTTGGCCGAAGCGGAGCTATACTCGTAAAGCATTTCGGAAAAGCCATGGTAACCGGGATTGGTCAGCCAGGTGGTGATATGCCGGGTCAGGTCCACATGCAC
>DATKSX010000264.1:0-6393 GCA_035531415.1 Chitinophagaceae bacterium | reverse complement strand
GGTTTACTTACGGGTACCAAAAAACCACCATCCTGGCGGCCCTTTTCAATGTAATGATTCTCCTGGTCGCGGTGGTCGGGATCGGCATTGCGGCATACGACCGGATCCGGCACCCTGTTGCAGTCCGCGGAGGCATGGTGGCGCTGATTGCCGGCATCGGAATCCTGGTGAACGGAGGCACGGCGTTAATCCTGATGAAAGACAGCCACAGGGAGCTTAACCTGAAGGGAGCCTATCTCCATATGGCCTCGGATGCGTTGGTTTCCCTGGGGGTGGTGGTCGCCGGTCTGGTCATGGCCTATACCGGATGGTGGTTCCTGGACCCAGTGGTGAGCCTTGCCCTGATCCTGCTGGTCCTTACTGCTTCCTGGCGGCTGCTGACCGACAGCCTGAGGCTTTCCCTGGACGGGGTTCCCAGCAATATCAATTTACAGAAGGTAGAGGCTGCGGTGAAAAAAGTGGAAGGGGTCAAAGAGATCCATCATGTCCATGTCTGGGCCATGAGTACGACCCAGAACGCCCTCACCGCCCATGTGGTCATTGACCCGGGTGCTGATTTTCAGGAAGCAGGGAAGATCCGGGGGGAACTGAAGCATGCCATGGAACATCTCAACATCCAGCACAGCACTTTCGAAATGGAGTCCGGTTCGGAGGATTGCCGGGGGAAGAACTGCTAAAGACCCCGGATACCCTGGCCGGCCACCCAGCCGGTGCGGCCATCCTCCATCTTGATCTGATCCCAGCTCCCCGCCGTATCCAGCACCTGAACCTTGAGCCCTTCATGCACTTCAAATGCATCGGGGCTTCCGGGGTCGGGGGCATTTCGGACGGGAACTTCGGTTTCCATCACGATCGCAAAGCCCGGGCTGGTGACCTGCAGGTACCGGGAAATGGCAGAGGAAAAGCTGATTGCCAGCAGGCAGGCTAAAATCCCGATCCCCCAATTTACCCAGAGGGAGTGGTCCTTACGGGTCAGCCGGATCCCAATGGCGCCCACCAGCAACCAGAACAGGATGAGGGAGAGAATGACCCAGCCGTTGGCCGGGACCAGGTCGGTCAGCTGCTGTTTCCAAAGGACGAAAAACAGGGTAGGGAGGGATTCCACATGGTCGGCAAGATGCTGCCGGATATAAAGGAGATTGGATTTTATAAAGGGGTTGCCGGGGTCCAGGGCCCTTGCTTTTTCAAGGTAGTAGATGGAGGATCCCAGGTGGCCCGATTGATAAAAGGCATTTCCCGCATCATAATAAACTACGGGGTCCTGGTAACCCTGGCGGATCAGGGAATCGAACAGGGTAGCGGCCGCTCCGTATTGCTGCCTGCCATAAAGAATCGTGGCCTGGTTGAACAGAGAACCTGGTCCGGATGGCCGGTCAGCACCGATAACCTTCCCCATACCCAGGCAGAAGGGTATGGTGCAGGTGCACAACACAAAAAGGATCCGGCGGCTCATGATTCGGTTTATTTTAAATGGTCTTCCAGCTCCCCGATGATTTCCAGGGCGGACTGGTAGGCCTGTTTCATTTTGGCCTGGCCTCCATGGGGAGAATACAGGGCAACCTGGCATTCATCCAGCAGGCTGAACAGCTTTTCTGCCGGTGCCCCTTTCATCCCGGAAGCCTCGATCGCCTCGGCTGCTTTGTCCCTGCTGAGCGAGGCATAGGGAATGTCCAGCTTATGGCTGAGGTATCCCCAAACCGCCCGGGAGGTCTCTTCGTAAAATGCCTTATCCTCCCGGGACCGGAGATATTTTGCCGCAACCTCCAGTCTTTTGAGGGCGACCTTGTTCGCCCTCCGGTGCCGGAACAATACCGTGTCGGACCTGAGCTGCTGCATTTTTTTCCTTAGGACGAGAAGGGCAATCAGGATCAATACCGGCAGGGCGGTCAGCAGCCAGATCCACCAGGTCGTCAGCAGGAGCGTATTGCCGCGGATCCATCTTCCCGGGGTATAAAGCAGGGGAGCGAGTCCACCCGTATTGGAAAGGGAAGAGGGAGCCTGCTGGGTTTCTCCAATACCCTGCGTGACCTGGAGATGATAGGGCTGGGTGGTAAGGGTTTTATAGATTTTGGCATCCGGATCGAAATAGGAGAAGGTCACCGGGGGAATGGTATAATCCCCGGCAATCTTGGGCATGAGCACGTATTCGAAGGTCCTGGTCCCGGAAAAGGGATTGCTGTTCTTGTTGAAATGGTCGGTCACCTTGGGATCGTAGGCATCCAGGCTGGCCGGGAAATCGGGTTTTGGAGCGCTGATCATGTCGATATTGCCGCTGCCGGATACCGTCAATCGGAGGGTGGCCGCATCATCCGTGGTGAGGTTCGACTTATCCAGGCCCGAGGTCAGGGTGAAATCCCCTACGGCTCCGTTGAATGCTGCCGGCTGTCCCGCAGTGGGCAGCGGCTTGACGGTAATTTCCACGGGGGTGCTGGAGGCATCGTAATCGAAATCCTGGTAGCTGGTGGCATTGCCGAAAGGATCATTGCCAAAGGGGTCCTTGAAAAAGGGATCGCTGAACAAATCTCCGAACGGATCTTTGCCCCCCCCGGCCTGGTGAGCCTGATATAGCCGGACCGTATTGTGGATTTCCACCGGATCAAGCTCCAGGGTACCGGACTGCAGCGGGAAAAGCATGGTCTTGCGGATCAGGAATACATTATAGGGTACCCCGTTGAACCTTTCCACCGTTGAAGGAACAGGATTTGGGATCCGGATATCATGGGATGAGAAACCGGTGAACGCGGGGACCTTGGTAACCTGTGAGGATACACTCAGCCGGGTGTAAAGTTTATAGGTAGCAGTAAGCTGCTGGCCCTGATAGACCGTGGTTTTATCCACTGAAACCTTTGCGAAGAGATTTTTCCGGATCAGGTCCATGGCATTCCCGGATTTCTTATCCGAGGTATTGCCCAGGCTGGAACCCCCGCCGGGGGTGGCCATCCACCCTCCCGAACTGGAGGGGCTTCCTGCCGCGGATGCTGTTGCGGAGGCTTTTTCGACATCAATTGTAACCGGATTGGATTCCACCTTGTTGCCGCTTTCCCGGGCCGTTGCACCGTCGATCGTGAAGGAGCCGAGGGACTTTCCCCGGAGCAAATAAGAATAGGTGATGGTCTCGCTGACCTGACCGTTGTCGTCTGAGATGCTGCTGCCCTGGGAACTCTGAAGCACGTCAAAACCGGTAAAAGCGGGGGGCTGGAATCCGGAGAGCTGGGTGGCGTTTTCCAGAACGAAATTGACCTGGAAGGGATCGCCGACATCCACCTTGGTGCTGGACACCTGGGTCGTGAAGCGGAATTGGGCCCTCAGGCCCGGGGCCACAAAAAGGACCAGGGAGATCATCCAAACGCCAATCTTGCATTTACGATCCATACCAGCCTGCAAAATTACCCTATGTGCCTGCGGTCAAAAAAGGGGTGTAGTTAAATCTAAGTTAAAATGACCCAGGCCTTCAGTTCAGATCCCCATCCATCGGCCTGATCAGAATCTCTTCCACTACGGTGGATGCAGGAAGGCTCCAGCAGGCCCAGATCAGATCGGCCAGATCCCCAGGCCTCATCATCCGGTCTTCGGCCACCTCCACTCCCTTCCAGGAATCCGTCCGCACCGCTCCGGCGCAGATGGCGGTGACCCGGATCCGGTGGGGCGCCAGCTCCTCCCTGAGGTTTCGGGACATGCCCAGCAGGGCAAACTTGGAGATGCTGTAGGACCCTCCGTTGGGATAGGCTTTCAGACTGGCGGTGGAACAGATGTTGAAAATATGGCCGCTGCGCCGCGGGATCATTTCTTTCAGCATGGAGCGGGTGAGATGATAGGGACCGAGCAGGTTCGTCCCGAGGACCTGCTCCAGGATCCCTTCTTCTTCCTCATGCAAAGAGCCAGCCACGAAGATTCCCGCGTTATTGACCAGGATGTCGGCAGCTCCGAGGTCCTTGTGGATTGCGGAAGCGAAACTTTCCACCTGCCCCTTGTCCGAAACGTCCGTTGCAGTGGCCAGGATCCGGATCCCGGGATGGAGCCCAAGCAATTCCTGGCGGACCGCAGCGATTTCCGCCGCGCTGCGGGAACAGAGGGCCAGGTCCCACCCCTGGGCCGCGAACTTTTCGGCAATGGCCTTTCCGATTCCCCTGGATGCGCCCGTGATCACGATCAGTTTCATGGAATTGGATTGATGAACCTAAGACCAGGCTTCCCGAAGGAAGCGCAACCAGTTTTTCCAAAGGATTTGGTCCACATCGGCGGCAGAATATCCTCTGGACCGGAGAATAGAGGATAGTTTTCCGAGATCCGCGATGCTTTCCATGTCTGCAGGACTTTGTTCGCTGCCGAAGGCACCGTCCAGATCCGTGCCGAGCCCCACGTGGTTGCAATTGCCGGTCAGCTGGCAGATATGGTCCATATGATCACAAACAGTTGCAAGCCTCAGGCCTGTGTTTTCGGGAGTTGATTTCCCCCGGACCCAGTCCGGGATCAGCATCCAGGCGTCAAATACCGCGCCGATCACCGCCCCCCTTTCGACGAGTGCCCGGATCTGATCGTCTGAAAACTGCCGTTGCTGGGGAACGAGGGCCCGGCAGTTGTTATGGCTGGCCCAGACCCGTCCCCGAAAATGTTCCAGCGCCTCCCAAAAGCTTTCATCGCATAGATGAGTGGTATCCAGAATGATCCCGAGGGATTCCATTTCCCGGAGCAGCTCCCTGCCTTTTTTTCCCAGGGGTCCTTCACTCCCGGTGCCGTGGGCATAGACCCCCGGACCGTAATGGGCCGGTCCGATTGCCCTCAATCCATAGCCATAGGCTTTTTCCAGATAATGCAGGTCCACGAGCGAATCGGCTCCCTCCAGGCTGAGCACGTAACCGATCGGAACTTCCCGACTCCCTCCCGCATTGCTCCAGGATTCCACCTGGGCATTCAGCTCCCGGAGGTTGGTCACCTGGTTCAGCCATCCTCCTTCCTCCATGGCCTTGTACCAGGCCAACTGCCCCTGGGTTTGCGACCAGGCCTGCCTGGGGGAATGCCAGCCCTGCAAGGTGCTGCCTTCCGGGACGTAGCGCGCGATCTGGGTGGCCACGCAAAGACCCAAACCCACCTCCCTCATGGCCCCGAAAGAAACCATACCCTTTCCCCGGTCCGGTTTGTCCTGCATATCCTTTTCTCTTTGGCGGATGCGGTCCAACGGCTGGGTCAGGTCCCGGTTCCATTCCATGGCATTCATGGAAAGGTCCAGATGGGCATCAAAAATCAGGTTGTTCATCCGATCAATTTGGGTTCCGGGTTAAATGGTGATCCTCCTGCCCCGGGCAGTCACCGGCCACTGGCCGGTCACAACGCCATTTTCCACCACCTGGACTTCATCGTAAAGTGCTACGGTTGGACAGATATGGTAGGGGACAGCGTAAACCGGTTCTCCGGGTTGCAGGTTCTGTCCAACTGGAGTTGTCACTACCAGGTGTTCCTCGCTCTGAGAGACCGGTTCCCAGCCCTCCCTGCCCAGGAAACGGACCCGGCTGGAAATCGGGTTTTATGCAGCCACGGCCTTATGACCCAGGTCAAGAGTCAGCCTTCCTTCATGGGGCCTGGAAGCAACCCGCATCAGGAGTACCGCGGCGAACTGAAAATGCTGTTCAGGCAGGATCTCCGCGTAACCCGCATCCCAAAGCACGCAGGTTCCCGGGCTGCAGATCACACCAGGGTTGAGGGCATGCACCGTGAAGGAGGGGGTACCTCCCGCAACCAGGATGGGGGCCGGAAGACCTGAGGCAGTGGCCGATTCCACCAGTTGGCTGACCGGCAGCAAGGCATCCTGCACGCGCTTGCGTCGGAGTTCAAAATCGCTGTCGCGGATATGCCCGTCATATACGTGAAATCCCCTGCAGGTGAGATGCCGGTAGGATTGCAGTAGGTGGAATAAATCCTCCAGGGGGGCTCCTGTGGGGCAACCCGTCCGGTGCATCCCGTCATCCACATCAATGAAGACTTCACCGGTAAGTTCTTCCTGGTCAAAAATCCCGTCCAGCATGGAGGCGCTGCCTGGGTTATCTACCAGGGAGGCGAACCGGACCTGCGGAAATTGGCGGATCAGCTGGATCCAGCGGACTGCCCTGGGTCCGGTGAGCTGGTAAGCCAGCAGGACTTCCTCGGCCCCCTGAGAGGCGGCCATTTCCGCTTCGGCGATGGTGGCGCATTTGAATTTCCGAATGCCTTCAGCCACCTGCATGGAAAGTACAGCGGCCATCTTGTGCGTCTTCACATGGGGCATGAGCCGGCCCGGATCCCCTGCGATCCGGATCATTTCCCGGATATTATTCAGGATCCGATCCGGGTATACCAGGAGGGCCGGGGAATCCACGCTTTCCGCGCGTTGCAGCAGGTACCAGTCTTTTTGTCCCATAC
>DATKSX010000263.1:0-12019 GCA_035531415.1 Chitinophagaceae bacterium | reverse complement strand
ATGGTGGATTGTGATTGGTTAAAATATTTATTAGCTTCCTTCAGGTATTTGCTCTTGGGATAATGGTCGGCAAAATCCAGGTAATCTGTAACGACCTGGCCGAACCGTTCTGGCTGCTTAGTTTGAATGCTGTTGTCTGCGTAAAGATACTCTGATTTGATCACCATGAACTTGTAAAAATCCCCCTGATCCGAATCGGGATAATTCCTAAGCAGGCTGTTAAAATAGATTTCGGCCGCCTTGTACTGTTCCAGGTTATAATAAAGCTGTGCAGAAAGGAAAAGCTTCTGCTCCAGCTTTTTATGGCAGGCATCAATGATCCGGTCCGCATCAGCCACCTTATCGGATTCCGGATGGTCGTTTACAAATTCCTGCATGGCATCCAGGGCCTTATTGGTGTTGGCCTGATCCAGTTCCGGTCTCGGGGACATCTCATAATAGGAATAGGCCTGCATGTAATCCGCTTCCACGCTCCGGGGATCGTTTGGATAGTTGTCACTGAAATTCTTGAAATAAAAAGCCGAAGAGGTATAATCCTGGATGTAAAAATAAGAATACGCGTATCGGAACAAAATGTCCGGTGAATTCCTTGTCCCCTGGAAAACCTTGATCAGCTCTTCATACAGGGCATTGGCCTGGGTATATTTTTTGTGATTATACAGCGAATCCGCATAGGCCAGTTTCCTGTTGACATCCCGGCTTTTTTCCACCTGGTTATATTCCGAGCAGGAACCAAGGAGACTTGCTGCAATAAGAAGGTATAGGAAACGATTGGACATAAAAAGTCGGCAAAGTTAACGATAAGTTTTCAGATCCCTTTTTGAACCCATCCCCCGCCTGGGGAGGCTCCGGAGCCTCGGTTTTTACCGAAAAGAACAGGTTATCCACAGATATTCACATGCTATCCACACCCCAAAAAAGGGTTTCCTTATAAACGCACTGCCAACCCTTGTTTTATCTGTGGAAAAAAAATGTGATATATTTTTTCATATTAAAGTGGGAAAATGTGTTATTTTGTGTCAAATTTTCGTTTATAATCGAATAACCATTTCAGAATGAACGGTTTCCTCGGTGAATTTGAATCGACGATGGACGCGAAAGGACGGTTCCTTTTGCCTGCCGGATTCAGGAAGCAGCTTCCGGAAGGGGCACAGGACCAGTTTGTTATGAACCGGGGTTTTGAAAAATGCCTCTCCCTTTTCACCATGCAGGACTGGGGTCCCATTTTCGACAAATTGAAGAGTCTCAATGATTTTGAACCCAAAGTAAGGGAATTCAAGCGGTTCTTCCTGGCAGGTGCGACCACCGTGGAGCTGGATTCGGCGGGCCGGATCCTGGTGCCCAGGAACCTGGTGGACTATGCCGCCCTGGGACGCGACATTACCCTTGCTGCCAACACCAACAAAATAGAGATCTGGGATTCCGTAAAATATAAACAGCTCTTTGATCCCTTCTCATCGGAACGGTTCTCCGAGCTGGCCAGACAGGTCATGGGAAGCCCGGATCCTCATTCAAACCAATTCCAGTGACCGCGGGGTCCTTTCACCTGCCGGTTATGGTTGAGGAAGTGGTCGAGGGGCTTGCCATCATTGCCGGCGGCATTTATGTGGATGCCACTTACGGAGGTGGGGGGCATGCCAAGGCTATACTTGACAGGATTGGAAAAGGGAGGTTGATGGTGTTCGACCAGGACGAAGAAGCCCTGGCCCTTGTTCCAAAGGATCCCAGGATCATCGCCATCCACCAGAACTTCCGGCACCTGGGGCGCTTCCTGAGGCTGCACGGAATCTCCCAGGTGGATGGAATCCTGGCCGACCTGGGGGTTTCTTCCCACCAGGTCGATGAGGCCGAAAGGGGATTTTCCTTCCGACAGGATGCCCGGTTGGATATGCGGATGGACCGGAGACAGGAGCTGGATGCAGCGAAAATTCTTGCAGAATATCCTGAGGATAAGCTGCAGCAAATTTTTAGTGAGCTCGGGGAAGTGACTAATGCCCGGACCCTGGCACGAACCCTGGTCCGGGCCAGGGCGGCTTTCCCGATCACCACTACCGGTGGCCTTGCTTCGGTGGTACGGACGCTTGTAAAAGGCAACCCGAATCGGTATATCGCCAAGGTCTTCCAGGCCTTGCGGATCGAGGTGAATGACGAACTGGGGGCGCTTCAGGATCTTCTCGCCGCGGCAACAACCGCACTGAGGCCTGGAGGAAGGATGGTGGTGATCAGTTTTCATTCCCTGGAAGACCGCCTTGTCAAAAGGGCTTTCCGGGGTACCGTTGAAAAAGATCCGGATCCCTTTTCGAGGGGCACCCGGGAAAAGCCGCCCTTCAGGCAGCTGAATAAAAAACCGCTGACTCCCGGGCCGGCGGAAATCGCCTCCAATCCCCGGGCTGGAAGCGCAAGAATGAGAATTGGGGAAAGATTAACCTGACCAGAATCATGCTTACGGAAAAAGAAACTGAGACCGGCCAGATTTTGGACCCCTGGGTCCGGGAACTGGCCGGCAACCCGGAGGAACCTTCGGTGAAAAAAGATAAAAGATTCAGGATCAATTACCTGTTGATCGTGCACAACCTTCCATTCATCCTGTACCTGGCCCTGCTGGCTCTTTTATATATCGCCAACGGCCATTATACCGACAAAAATATCCGGGAGATCAACAGCACCACTCATCAGATCCAGGATCTCCGCTGGCAATACCTCAACATCAAGAGTGACCTGATGTTTAAAAGCAAGATGAGCGAAGTGGCCAAATCCGTGGCTCCTTTCGGTTTGAAGGAACTGGAAGCGCCTCCGGCAGTCCTGGTGGTGGGAGATCCCGGACATCCTGTGAAAAAATAATGCCTGGACCTCAGGGTCCCGGCCTTCGATAGCATGGAAGTGAAGAAGGACATATTGTGGAGGGTTTATCTCTGTTTCCTGGGGATGATGGCCTTTGGCCTGTTCATCCTGTCCCGGGTGTTCATCATTCAGGACATCCAGGGAAAATACTGGAAAAGCATGGCCGACAGCCTCCATACCCGTTATGTGACTATTGACGCAGGAAGGGGGAATATTTATTCGGATAATGGAAGCATGCTCTGCACTTCCATTCCATATTTCAACATCCGGATGGACATGGGGGAAGAAGGCCTCAGGGAAAAGGACGGGCAGGTATTCCTGGACCATGTGGATTCATTATCGGACTGCCTTTCTGCCCTCTTCCGGGATAAGTCAGCAACCCAGTACAAGAGGGAACTTATGGGAGCATGGAACAGGGCCGACCGGTACTTTTTGGTGAAAAGGGAGGTTACCTATTCGGATTTCCAAAAGCTGAAGGGTTTTCCGGTCTTCCGGCTCGGACCGGATAAGGGTGGCCTGGTCGCGGAACCGGTTGAAAAACGGATCAACCCGTTCCGGTTGCTGGCCAACAGGACCGTCGGCCTCTGGAGGGAAAATGCCCAGAACGTGGGACTTGAAGCAACTTATAATAAGGACCTGAGCGGGGTGACCGGAAGAAGGCTGATGCGGCGGATTGCAGGAGGCACTTATATCCCGGTGGACGGTTATCAGATTGACCCTGAAAACGGGAAAGATATTGTCACCAACCTGGACGTAAACATCCAGGATATCGCTGAGAATGCTCTTTACCGGATGGTCAGTTCCAATGAGGCCCAGCATGGTACCTGCATTGTGATGGAGGTAAAAACCGGAAAGATCCGGGCTATCGCGAACCTGGGAAGGCAGCCGGACGGATCCTATGCGGAGGACTATAATTATGGGGTTGGGGTCAGCGCGGAACCGGGATCGGTATTCAAGCTGGCCCTGATGATCTCCCTGCTCCAGGATAAACTGATTTCGCTTCAGGACACGGTATTCATCGCAAACGGGAGCTGGAAGTATGGCAAAAGGACCATGTATGATGCGGAATCCCACCACCAGGGATTGGTCACCATCAAACAGGCCTTCGAAATGAGTTCCAATGTAGGGATATCGAAGCTCGCCTACCGATATTATGAAAAGGATCCCTACAAGTACCTCCATCATATCCATCTGCTCCGCCTGGATACGCTTACCGGGGTGGATCTTGCAGGGGAGGCATGGCCGGTGGTGAAAAACCCGAAAAGCAGGACCTGGAGCGCCACTTCCCTGCCCTGGATGAGCATTGGCTATGAAGTTCAGGTCACTCCCCTTCAAATTCTAAACCTCTATAACTCGGTAGCCAACGGGGGAACCATGATGCGGCCCTACCTGGTCAGTGCGGTCACTGCCTACGGCAAACCAGTCCAGGAATTTGAGCCCCGGGTGCTGATCCCAAGCATCTGCTCCGATACGGTTTTAGCCTCCCTCCGGGAACTCCTGGAAGGAGTGGTAAAGGATAAAGTGGGTACTGCCAACCAGGTGTTTCAGGGTGCCCCATACCAGGCAGCCGGGAAAACCGGGACCGCCTTGGTGGCGAACGGCAGCCACGGGTACGCGGACAAGATCTACCAGGCCACGTTCGTTGGATATTTTCCGGCCGATGATCCGGTTTACTCCTGCATCGTGGTGATCAAAAATAAACCCCATGCGGCAAAATATTACGGAGCCTCCGTGGCAGCGCCCGTGTTCCGGGAAGTGGCCGACCGGCTCTATGCCCTGGGCATGCAGCAAGCACCTGTGCATGGGACTTTCAGGATGGACAGCGCCCTGGTGGCGAAATCCGGATCCATGAGCGGGGAAGAACTGGTCCTGTCCAGGCTCGGCATTCCCTTTAGCGTTGCATCCTCCCCTGCGGCATGGGCCAACCCCGTTCCCTCCCCTACCCAGGTGGCCCTGAAGCCGCAGCTTACCCCTGAAGGGTTAGTTCCCAATGTTGCCGGGATGGGACTGAAGGATGCCCTCCAGCTCCTGGAACAGGACGGGCTGGAAGTGACCGTGGCCGGAACTGGTAAGGTCTACGCCCAATCGATCCCTGCCGGAGACCGGATTACCAAAGGATCCCATATCAGAATTAACCTGGATTGATGGAAAACCTCCAGCACATATTATATAAGGTAAGGATCGAAGCCATCCGGGGAAGCACGGACCTGAATATCCGGGAAATCCAGACGGATTCCAGGAAGGTCCGGGAAGGCGACCTTTTCATCGCCCTGAGGGGAATCGTGGCCGACGGCCACCGGTTCATCCCCGATGCGGTTGCCGCCGGTGCTTCAGCCATTGTATGCGAGGAATTCCCCGAAAAGCTGGAATACGGCAGCACCTACCTGAGGGTGGCCGATAGTACTACAGCCTGTGCCATACTCGCTTCAAACTTCTTTGACCACCCCTCGGAAAAACTTCAACTGGTGGGGGTTACCGGCACCAACGGGAAAACAACCGTGGCCACCCTCCTGTACCAGCTTTTCACCGACCTCGGATATGCCTGCGGCCTGATCTCCACCGTGCGCAACATGGTCCGGGACCAGCCTGCCCCGGCAACCCATACCACCCCCGATATTCTTTCGCTCAACTCCCTGCTTTCCCGCATGGTGTCCGCCCGGTGTGAGTATGCTTTTATGGAAGTGAGTTCCCATGCCATTCATCAGCGCCGGATTGCCGGCCTGAGGTTCCGAGGAGGGATTTTCACCAATATCACCCATGACCACCTTGACTACCATGGGACCTTCAGGGAATATATCCGGGTGAAGAAATCTTTCTTCGACGGTCTTCCCCAGACTGCCTTTGCCCTTACCAACGCGGATGACCGCAGGGGCGAAGTCATGCTCCAGAACACCCGGGCCACCAAATCATCATACAGCCTCCGGTCTGCTGCCCCATTCCAGGGGAATGTGCTCGAAAATAATTTTTCGGGACTGATCATGATGATCGGGGGCCAGGAAGTCCATTTCCGGATGATCGGGGAATTCAATGCCTATAACCTGATGGCGGTATACGGGGCCGCAGTGCTCAGCGGACAGGACAGCCAGCAGGTGCTGCGGGTCCTGAGCAACCTGCAGGGCGCCGAAGGACGGTTTGATTATATCCTTTCACCCCGCGAGCGGATCGTGGGCATCGTGGATTATGCTCATACCCCGGACGCCCTCCTCAATGTCCTTTCCACCATAGGGAAACTCAAACAAGGGCATGAGAAAGTGATCACCGTAGTGGGCTGCGGAGGAGACCGGGACCGGACCAAAAGGCCTTTGATGGCCAAGATCGCGGCCCAGCACAGCGATTGGCTGCTGATTACTTCGGATAACCCGAGGAGCGAGGATCCCTTGGAAATCATCCACCAGATGGAATCCGGGATTCCGGTTGCAATGAAAAAGAAAACCCAGTCCCTTTCGGACCGCCGCGAGGCCATTCGGAAGGCCTGCAGTCTTGCTTCCCCGGAGGATATCATCCTGGTTGCGGGAAAAGGGCATGAGAAATATCAGGAGATCTCCGGCACCCGTTTCGATTTTGATGACCGGAGGGTGCTTGCCGAAGCATTTGAGGAATTGGGGAAATAAAATCCCGCGGTGCGGGAGGACAATATTGGTTTAAAACGGATGCCCAGCGGCATCAAAGGGATGTTATATTATTTATTCCAGTACCTGAAAACGTATTTCCACATCAGTGGGGCCGGGGTGTTCCAGTACATCACCTTCCGGGCCGCCCTTGCGGTGATCCTTTCCCTGACCATCGCCATGGTTTTCGGAAAAACCGTTGTGCGGTACCTGCGGAAAAAGCAGATCGGGGAAACCATCCGGGAGCTGGGACTTCAGGGGGAAGAAGGCAAGAAAGGGACCCCTACAATGGGCGGCCTCATCATCCTTTCGGCAATCATCATACCCACCCTCCTTTTCGCCCGGCTCAGCAATGTGTACGTGGTGCTCATGTTGATCTGCACCATCTGGCTCGGCCTGATCGGGTTTTTGGATGACTACATCAAGGTGTACCGGAAAAACAAGAAGGGACTTGCCGGGAAGTTCAAGGTCCTGGGACAGGTTGGTCTCGGCCTGATCATCGGGTTGACCCTATATTTCAATCAGCACGTGGTTATTCAGCGGGAGCTGCTGGGTGGAGAAAAACCCGGCCCCTATGAAAGGGTGGTGAACGATACCGTGCGCATTAACGAAATGGGGATTAAACACCGCTTTGTTACAGTCCAGACCCCGATCACCACCATCCCATTCATCAAGAGCCATGAATTCAACTATTCCCGGTTGATCGGATGGATCAGCCCTGATGCAGGAAAATACACCTACCTGCTTTATACCCTGGTCGTGATTTTCATCATCGCCGCCGTTTCCAACGGAGCCAACATCACCGACGGTTTGGATGGCCTGGCGACAGGAGTCTCGGCAGTCATCGGCATTTGCCTGGGCATATTCGCCTACCTGTCGGGCAACATCAATTTCGCATCCTACCTCAATATCATGCATATCCCGGACCTGGGAGAGCTTTCCATATTCATCGGCGCCTTTGTGGGGTCCTGCATCGGCTTTTTGTGGTATAACGCTTATCCGGCCCAGGTGTTCATGGGGGATACGGGCAGTCTGGCCCTGGGAGGCATTATCGCTTCCCTGGCATTTATCGTGCGCAAGGAGCTGCTCATTCCCATTTTCTGCGGGATTTTCCTGGTTGAAAACCTTTCCGTGGTCCTCCAGGTGGCTTATTTCAAATATACCCGGCGCAAGTATGGGACAGGAAGGAGAATCCTGAAGATGGCACCGCTCCATCACCATTACCAGAAGCTGGGATACCATGAAAGCAAAATCGTGGTCCGTTTCTGGATCGTGGCGGTGATTTGCATGGTGATCGCCATATCGACCCTGAAAATGAGATGAAAACCCGGAATGAAGTGAAAAAGCTAAGCATCATAGGAGCTGGTGAAAGTGGCGTAGGGGCTGCCCTGCTGGGAAAGCAACAGGGGTATGAAGTGTTCATTTCTGATGGGGGGAAGATCAGGGATCCCTTCCGCAGGGAGCTGGAGGGTCTGGGTATCCCCTTCGAGGAAGGGGGCCACAGCTTGGACCGGATAACGAATGCCGACCTGCTGGTGAAAAGCCCGGGAATCCCCGAGAAGACCGAAGTGATGTATCAGGTTCGCCGCAGCGGGATCCAGGTGATCTCAGAAATCGAATTGGCCTACCGGTATGCCGAAAACACCCGGATCATCGCCGTAACCGGAAGCAATGGAAAATCAACAACAACCGCCTTAACCTGTCATATGCTAAAGACCGCCGGATGGAGCGCAGCCTGCGTGGGCAATATCGGTTACAGCTTTGCCCGCCAGGTTGCAGTTTCCCCGGTACCCTGTTATGTCGTGGAAGTCAGCAGCTTCCAGCTCGACGACATCGACCGGTTCCATCCCAATGTGGCCATCCTGCTGAACATCACCACGGACCATCTGGACCGGTATGATCAAAACATGGAGCATTATATCGCATCTAAGTTCAAAATCGCACATAATCAGACCGGGCAGGATTATTTCATCTATTGCCGGGATGATGCCAGGATCACCGGTCACCTGAAATCAAATCCGGTGGCTTCAAAATCTTTAGCCTTTACTATTATGGAACCTCTCAACGAAGGTGGATTCGTGGACAAAAACAAGATCCATATCCATGTGAACCATGAAAAGTTCACGATGTCCATCTACGATCTTGCCCTGAAAGGCAAGCATAACCTTTATAATTCCATGGCGGCGGGAATCGCCGCCAGGACCATGGATATCCGAAAGGACAAGATCCGGGAAAGCCTGGCCACCTTCCAGGGGCTGAGGCACCGGCTGGAATTTGTGGCCACCATCCGGGGGGTAGACTTCATCAATGACTCCAAGGCCACCAACGTCAATTCAGTATGGTTTGCCCTGGAAAGCATGGAAAAGCCGGTGGTGCTCATCATGGGCGGGGTGGACAAGGGCAATGATTATTCCATGATCAGCGACCTGGTCCGTCAGAAAGTCAAGGCGATCGTATGCCTCGGGTCCGATAACCACAAGATTCATGAAGCGTTCGGCGGAATCGTGGAACACATGATGGATACGAGCGGGGCCCGGGATGCGGTCCGGGCGGCTTATCATTTCGCAGCCAAGGGCGATGTGGTGCTCCTTTCCCCGGCCTGCGCCAGTTTCGACCTGTTCAAAAACTTTGAAGACCGGGGGGATCAGTTCGGGGAAGCCGTTAAGGGCCTCTGAACCAATCCCAAAAAGATATAAGAATGGAAAGGTTCCTGCAAAAAACAAAGGGAGACAAGGTCATCTGGTCCGTGGTGGTCATTCTGTCGCTGGTCAGCGTCCTGGCCGTATATAGTTCTACAGGCACCCTCGCCTACCGCATGCGCCATGGCAATACAGAATATTATCTGGTCAAACAGCTTTCCGTGCTCATCCTCGGCATCCTGATCATTTATTTCGCCCACCGGGTGAACTATACGGTTTATTCCAGGGTGGCCGTTTTCGGATTCCTGGTGGCCATCCCCTTGCTGGTGTATACCTATTTCTTCGGTTCCCATATCAACGATGCCAGCAGGTGGATCAGGCTGCCGGTGATCAACCTGACTTTCCAGACCTCGGATATGGCCAAACTCGCCCTGTTCATGTATATGGCCAGGCAGCTTTCCAAAAAACAGGATGTGATCAAGGATCTGAAGAAGGGTTATCTGCCCCTTATCATCCCGGTGGTCATTATCTGCGCGCTGATCGCCCCTGCCAATTTATCGACCGCACTGTTGCTGGGAGCCAGCTGCCTGATGCTTTGTTTCATCGGCAGGGTGCGGATGAAGCATATTTTGATGACCATCCTGGTGGCTGCCATCCCCCTGGTGTTCCTGGTCGGCGCGGCCATGGTCACCTACCACGGGCAGGAAACCGGAGTGGATCCTTCCCAGGACAACAATACCCTCATCGTCCGCGCGGAATCCCATGGAAGGGTCGGAACCTGGATCCGCCGGGTCCAGGACTTCATGTATTCCCAGCATTCCGAGGCACCATACCAGGTTCAGCAGGCCAAGATCGCTATCGCCGGGGGAGGCCTTTTCGGGAGGGGACCGGGCAACAGTGAGGAAAGGAATTTTTTGCCCCATCCCTATTCGGATTTCATCTACGCAATTATTATCGAAGAATATGGCCTGGTAGGAGGAGCCCTGCTAATCGCATTCTATTTGATATTCCTTTTCCGGAGCATCCGGATATTCAAACGTTGTCCCTATGCATTCGGAGCCTTCCTGGCGGTGGGATTAAGCTTCACCCTGGTTATTCAGGCACTCGCCAATATGGCAGTAACGGTGAATATTTTTCCGGTAACAGGCGTGACCCTTCCGCTGGTCAGCATGGGAGGATCCTCCATCTGGTTTACGAGCCTGGCCATCGGGATCATCCTGAGCGTTGCCCGGAATGTGGAAGATATGGAGGGGAGCGGGACGATCCGGATGGATCAGCCTGCCTTTGCGGGATTGACTTCCAACCTTGACGGAAATGATTGAAAAAAGCATCAGGATGATGATCTCAGGAGGCGGAACAGGCGGCCATATTTTCCCGGCAATTGCTATCGCCGATGCGGTGCGCGTCCTGGACCCCGGAGCAGAGATCCTTTTCGCCGGAGCAAAGGGAAAAATGGAAATGGACCTGGTGCCCCAATCCGGGTACCGGATCGAAGGACTGGACATTGCCGGGTATCAAAAAAAGAATTGGAAGGCCACCCTTTCCCTTCCATTCCTGATCCTGCGGAGCCTGAAACAGGCGGCGGCCATCCTGAGGGAATTCGCTCCCCGGGTGGTGGTGGGAACGGGAGGATATGCCAGTTTTCCCCTCCTGTGGACGGCGGAAAGAAAGGGTATTCCGGTATTGATCCAGGAACAAAATTCCCTGGCCGGAAAGGCAAATCGGCTCCTGGGAAGAAAGGCGGCCCGGGTCTGCGTGGCTTATGAGGGCATGGAACGGTTCTTTAGTCCGGACAAAATAATTCTGACCGGTAACCCGGTCCGCAGACCCCTGAGCGTCGCAGCTGGAGACCGGGAACAGGCGTTGCTTCGCTTTGGGCTGGATCCGGGATCCAGGACGGTCCTGGCCGTAGGAGGAAGCCTAGGGGCCCGGTCCGTCAACCTGGCCCTTCAGAAAAACCTGGAGGAATTCCGCAAAGCAGGGGTCCAGCTGATCTGGCAAACCGGAAAGCCTTTTTATAATCAGGCCCTGGAAGCGGCCAGGGGGTATGAAGGACAGGTCAAGGTGTTCGATTTCATCCGGGACATGAACCGGGCCTACCAGGCCGGAGATGTAGTGATCTCCAGGGCGGGTGCCCTGTCGATCTCCGAGCTCTGCCTTGTAGGTAAACCCGCCGTGCTGGTACCCTATCCCTTCGCGGCTCAGGATCACCAGACCCGGAATGCCCTTTATCTCGTGCAACGGGATGCTGCCCTGATGGTGAAAGATAACCAGGCTGAAACTGAATTGGTGAAAAAGACCTTCATGTTGATGGAGAATGAGAAGATGAGGGAGATTCTTTCAGCAAACCTTGCCCGGTTTGCCGTTCCGGACGCTGACGCCCGAATCGCCAGGGAAGTCCTGGATCTGGCAAAATCAGAAAATTGAAAGTGTTAAATCCTTAACCGGTACAATGGAAATTGCAAACCTCAAAAACGTTTATTTCATCGGAATCGGAGGCATCGGCATGAGCGCGATCGCAAGGTATTTCCGGGAAAGAGGCGTTTCAGTCAGTGGTTATGACTTGCATCCCAGCAGCCTCACCCGGCAGTTGGAAGGCGAGGGGATTTCCATCCATTACCGGGAGGATCCCTCCCTTGCAGACCGGAAAGCGGAGCTCGTGGTCTATACCCCGGCCATACCTGGAGATCATCTGGAACTTACCTATTTCCGGGAAAATGGATACCCCCTGAAGAAAAGAAGTGAAGTCCTCCAGGAAATCACCCGGGACCTTTTTTCGATTACCGTTGCGGGGACCCATGGGAAGACAACAATATCCACCCTGATCGCCCATATCCTAAGAAGCTCAGGATACGGGTGCAATGCATTCCTGGGGGGAATCTCCGTGAACTACCAGACCAATTACTGGAGCAGTTCCAACCCTGTAGCCGT
>DATKSX010000262.1:0-9740 GCA_035531415.1 Chitinophagaceae bacterium | reverse complement strand
ATTTCAAAGGAAGGCCCGATGCTGCATTGCGTGGTGGAAGACAACGGTGTCGGACAAAACCAGGCTTCCCTGCAGGGGTTCCGGCGGGAGAAAAAATCACTGGGCCTCAAGATCACCCGCTCCAGGATCGAGATCCTCAACAAGATCAAAAAATCCCAGGCTTCCGTGGAATTGTCCGACCTGCCCGGTGGAACCCGGGTCGACCTCAGACTGCCCCTGGAATACCGTATTTAAAATATGTTCCGAGCCCTCCTCATTGATGACGAACAGCATTGCCTGGACCGCCTTTCCGGACTGTTGGAGACCCATTGCCGCGACTCCATTGGGGTTTGCGGCCAATCTGCCTCTGTGGAAGAGGCCTGCAGGGCAATCGCTTCCCTGCATCCGGACCTGGTTTTTCTGGACGTGCAGATCCAGGACCAGACCGGTTTCGACCTGCTCGGGATGGTTCCCAGGATCGATTTTGAGGTGATCTTCACCACTGCTTACGAAAAATATGCCGTTCAGGCCTTCCGGTTCAGCGCCATGGATTACCTGCTCAAGCCCGTGGATCCGGATGATCTGGTGCAGGCTGTCGGAAAACTGAAGGAAAAGATCGGAGCAGCGGAACTGTCCGGCCATCTTAAGGCTCTTTTTCACAACCTGACCCAGCTTCGCGGCGCGGCCCGGATCATCAGCGTGCCGACCGTAAAGGGATTCACCTTCGTTACGGTAGGAGAGATCCTGCGCTGCCAGGCCCAAGGGAATTATACCATTCTTTTTCTGAAGGATCAGCGGAAGTTCACGGTGGCCAGGACCCTGAAACAGTTTGAGGAATTGTTATCAGATTATTCTTTTTTCCGGGTGCATCAATCCCATCTCATCAACCTTTCCTATATCCGGAAATACGACAAAGGCGGTGGCGGAACGGTCTGGATGCAGGACCAGACCCAGATTGAGGTTTCCACCCGTCGAAAGGAGGAATTTTTAAGACGGGTTGCGGAGATCTGACCATCGGGATCAGAGAAATCCCAGCTCCAGCTTGGCTTCCTCGCTCATCATTTCCTTACCCCAGGGAGGATCGAAGGTGAGGGTGACATCCACCTGGTTCACTCCCTCAATGCCGCGGACCTTTTGCTCTACCTCAAAGGGAAGTTCACCGGCTGAGGGGCAGGAAGGAGCCGTCAGGGTCATGACCACTTCCACGTTCAGCTGGTCGTCGACCTCTACCCGGTAGATCAGGCCGAGTTCATAAATGTTCACCGGGATTTCCGGATCGAAAACCGTCTTCAGGGCATGGATCACCTGGTCCCGGATGAATTGGGGGTCCATAATTCAGGATTTTGAGGAGGTTTGTTCCGAACCAAAAGCCATTGCATAATATTTCATTTGTTTGACCATGGAAAGCAGCCCGTTGGAACGGGTGGCGGAAAGGTGTTCCTTTAACCCGATCCGGTCAATGAAATACAGGTCTGCTTCCGCGATCTGGTCCGGCGGATGGCCGGAAAGGACTTTCACCACCATGCTGACCAGGCCCTTGGTGATGAGGGCGTCGCTGTCGGCGGTGAACTGCACCAGCCCGTCCACCAGCTGCGCATGGAGCCAGACTTTGGCCTGGCAACCCCGGATCAGGTTTTCCTCCCGACGGTAGGCCTCATCGATCATCGGAAGTTCCTTACCCAGCTGGATGATATATTCATATTTTTCCATCCAGTCTCCGAACACCTCGAATTCCGAGATCAGTTCATCCTGTGTTTCATTGATGGTCATTTCCTTTCCCTTCAGTTGAGCATGCTGATGGCCTTTTCCACCCCATGGCAGAGGCGGTCTATATCGTTGAAATCATTATAGAAAGCCATCGAGGCCCGGACCGTACCGGGAATCGCGTAAAAATCCATCAGGGGCTGGGTGCAATGGTGGCCGGTCCGAACCGCGATACCCGCCTGGTCGAGGATCACCCCCACGTCATAGGGATGCAGTCCCTCGATGTTGAAAGAAATCACACTGGCCTTATCTGGGGCGGTACCATAAATTCTCAGTCCGGGAATCTGGGAAAGTTTCCCGGTTGCATATTCCAGGAGCTGGTGCTCGTAATCCTGGAGGGAGGCGGAGTCCAGGGCCTGGAGGTAATCCAGGGCAGCCACCAGGCCGATTGCTCCGGCGATATGGGGCGTTCCTGCTTCAAATTTGTAAGGCAGGTCGTTATAGGTTGTCTTTTCAAAGGTTACGGTCCGGATCATGTCCCCCCCTCCCTGCCAGGGAGGCATGGCCTCCAGAAGTTTTTCCTTTCCATAAAGGACCCCGATGCCGGTGGGTCCGAAGACCTTATGACCGGAGAAGGCTAAAAAATCGCAATCCAGGTCCTGCACATCCGGGTGCAGGTGCTGGATCGACTGGGCCGCATCAACCAGTACCAACGCCCCCGCCTGGTGGGCCCAGGCGGTGATCTGCTGCACCGGATTGATGGTACCCAGGGTATTGGATACATGGGTCAGGGCCAGAATCCTGGGTTTTTCTTCCAGCATCCGCCGGGCCGCCTCGAGATCCAGATCGCCTCGGTCCATTATGGGAATGACCTTTAGCCGGGCCCCTGTGGCCTCACAGATCATCTGCCAGGGAACGATATTGGAATGATGCTCCATCGCCGTGATCAGGACGGTATCTCCCGGAGCAAGCCGGCTCCTCCCCAGGGAGCAGGCGACCAGGTTGATCCCTTCGGTAGTCCCGCGGGTGAAGATGACCTCCTGGGGGCCGGCCGCATGAATAAAGGAAGCCACGGTCCTGCGGGCGGTCTCATAGGCATCCGTGGCCACCTGGCTCAGGTGGTGCACCCCGCGGTGCACATTGCTGTTGATGGTGGTATAATATTGCTCCAGGGAATTGAGCACAGACCGGGGCTTCTGGGAGGTGGCTCCGTTATCCAGGTACACCAGCGGAAATCCGTTGACCTGGGTTTGAAGGATCGGAAAATCCTTCCGGATCCTTTCCACATCCAGGGACCGGATCGCCGTTCCTGCGGTGGATTGCATAATCAGATTTTTTCGTCGATGAGGTTATTGATGTATCGTTTCAGGGGTTCCAGCCGGATTTTTTCGGTCAGATCATAGGCAAAGGCATGAACCAGCATGCTCCGGGCTGTTTGTTGCCCGATTCCCCTGGTCCTGAGATAAAACGCCGCTTCCTCGTCCAGCTGACCGGTGGTGGATCCATGGCTGCATTTCACATCATCGGCGAAGATCTCCAGTTCCGGTTTGGAATTCATGGTGGCATTTTCCCCGATCAGGATATTGTTGTTCTGCTGGAATGCATTGGTCTTCTGCGCCCCGGGCCGGACGAAGATTTTTCCGCTGAACACTCCCGCGGACCGGTCCTTCATTACCCCCTTGTACCATTCATTGCTCTGCGATCCGGGCTTGCGGTGGTCCACAAAAGTGTGGTTGTCCACCAGCTGATCCCCCCCGGTGATATAAAGCCCGTACAGGTGGGATTCCCCTCCGGATGCGCCGATGGTCACATGGGTATTGTTTCGGATGAATTTCCCGTTGAGACAGAAGGTATGATTGTTATATCGGGTTGAGGCATCCTGGAAAACCTGGGTATGGTTGACCGTAGCCTCATGTTGATTGCCGTTCTGTATCCTAAAATGGTCCGCGGTGGCTCCCTCGCAAAGGACCATCTCGGTAGCCGAATTCACCAGGACATCCCCGCTGAGGTAAAGCGGAACGAAATGCTCCACCAGGGTCAGGGAACTTTGGGGTTGCAGCACCACAAGGTTCCGGTACTGGATCAGCAAGGGTGAGGAGCCGGTCGTAAGGTGGAGCAAATGGACCGGTTTGGAGGCAGTGGCCATGGTCCCCAGTTCGAGGAAAAGTCCGGTGGAGGCAAATGCCGTATTCAGCGCTGCAAAATGATTGTTGGCGGTGTCGATATACCGGGAAAAATGCTTCCGGAATTCCGGAAGAGCGGCCGCCTCTTCCAGCGGCAGGACCCGGAGGGGTCCTTCCTGCGGAAGGCGGCAAAGTTCCTGATGCAGCACCCCGTTGACCAGGACGATTCTCCAGGCGTCAAGGCCCGGCAGGTCCAACCCGTCCACCGAAGATGCGTTCAGGTGCACCCCGTTTTTCCCGGCGATCTGGTAGGGAGTCTGGAGGAAGGGAAGGATATTGGTATACCTCCAGTCTTCGTGGCGGGTGGTCGGAAAGCCCAGCTTTCTGAAATCCTCCCAGGCGGACAGGCGGATCTTTTTCCACTCGGGATCCTGCGGAATCCCGTGAAACAACTGCTCTTGGTCCTCCACCAGCTTCTGGTAGAGGGCGCCTGTATCCTTGGTCATCATTTTCTTGAAAATATTCAGGCTGCAGGAGCCGGGGCCGCGACCGGACCATGTTCCGTCTTCAGCCAGTCGTAACCTTTTTCTTCCAGCTCCAGGGCAAGTTCCTTTCCACCCGATTTGACAATCCTGCCATCGTAAAGCACATGGACAAAATCCGGTATGATGTATTCCAGCAGGCGCTGGTAGTGGGTGATGATCACGAATGCATTATCGGCTGATTTCAACTTGTTCACCCCGCTGGCCACGATCTTGAGGGCATCGATGTCCAGTCCGGAATCGGTTTCGTCCAGAATCGCCAGCCGGGGATCCAGCATGGCCAGCTGGAAGATCTCATTGCGTTTTTTCTCCCCTCCGGAAAATCCTTCATTGACCGAGCGGTTGGCCAGCTTGGCATCGAATTCCACCAGCTTCTGCTTTTCCCGGACCAGTTTCAAAAATTCCCTGGATTCCACCGGGGGCAGACCCCGGTATGCCCGGATCTCGTTGAGGGCCGTTTTCAGGAAGTTCACGTTGGAGACTCCCGGGATCTCGACCGGATACTGGAATGCCATGAAGATCCCTTCCCTGGCCCGGTCTTCCGGGGGCATCTGCAGCAGGTCTTTCCCCTGGAACAATACTTCACCTGCGCGGACCTCAAATTGTTCCCTGCCGGCCAGCACGGAAGCCAGGGTACTTTTTCCAGATCCGTTGGGCCCCATGATGGCATGGACCTCTCCGGCCTTTACCTCCAGCTGGATCCCTTTCAGGATTTCCCTGGCACCAATATTAACCTGAAGATTTTTGATCGAAAGCATTACAATCCAATTGTATTTTAATATAATTACAGAGCTGTTTATCAAGGGTTAACCCACACTTCCTTCCAGTGAAATGGCAAGCAGTTTCTGGGCCTCCACGGCAAATTCCATCGGCAACTGGTTGAGCACTTCCCGGGCATAGCCGTTGACAATAAGGGCCACGGCTTTTTCCTTATTGATCCCCCGCTGGTTGCAGTAAAAAATTTGGTCCTCCCCGATCTTGGAGGTCGTCGCCTCATGTTCCAGAGTGGCCGTGTTGTTTTTGGACTCGATATAGGGGAAGGTATGGGCACCGCACTGGTCGCCGATAAGCAGGGAATCGCACTGGGTGAAATTGCGCGCATGATCGGCGTGGGCGGCCACACGGACCAGGCCCCGGTAGCTGTTCTGCCCCCTGCCCGCTGAAATCCCTTTGGAAATGATCCGGCTCCGGGTGTTTTTACCCAGGTGGATCATCTTGGTTCCGGTATCGGCAATCTGATAATTCTTGGTCAGGGCCACAGAATAGAACTCCCCTTCGGAATGGTCTCCCTTGAGGATCACACCGGGGTATTTCCAGGTGATGGCAGAACCGGTTTCCACCTGGGTCCAGGAGATCTTGGCGTGGTCGCCCCTGCAGATCCCCCTCTTGGTGACGAAATTAAAAATGCCTCCCTTTCCCTCCTTGTCCCCGGGATACCAGTTCTGGACGGTGGAATATTTGATCTCGGCTTTTTCCAGGGCAATGAGCTCCACCACCGCGGCATGCAACTGGTTTTCGTCCCTGCGTGGAGCGGTGCAACCTTCCAGATAGCTCACATAACTTTCCTTATCGGCAATGATCAGGGTCCTTTCAAACTGACCGGTGTTTTCGGCGTTGATCCGGAAATACGTGGAAAGCTCCATGGGGCAGCGGACGCCGGGAGGAATATAAACGAAGGAACCGTCGGAGAATACCGCAGCATTGAGCGCGGCGAAAACATTATCCGTGACGGGCACCACCGTCCCCAGGTATTTGCGGACCAGGTCGGGATGGGAGCGTACAGCCTCACCGAAGGAACAAAAGATGATTCCCAGTTCGCCCAGCTTGCGGCTGAAGGTAGTGGCCACCGACACGCTGTCAAATACTGCATCCACCGCCACCCCGCTGAGCATTTTTTGCTCCGTCAGGGGAATGCCCAGCTTTTCAAAAGTCGCCACCAGTTCCGGATCCACTTCATCCATGCTGTTCAGGGTCTTTTTCGCGCGGGGTGCGGCATAATAGGATATCTTTTGAAAATCGATCGTGGGTAATTTGAAATTCTGCCAGGCAGGCATGTCGCAGGTTAAAAAATGACGGTAGGCTTTCAGCCTCCATTCCAGCAGGAACTCGGGTTCCTCTTTCTTCTGGGATATGAATCGGATGGTTTCCTCGCTGAGACCCACGGGAGCCCGGTCCATCTCAATGGTTGTACTGAAACCGTATTCATATTCCCTTTGGGAAAGGTCTTCAAGTATTTCCTTATCGGTTTTCATTCAATTATTTCATTATCAATCAATTATTTTAAAACTTCAATATGTATCTGAATATCTTTCAGGTAGTTTCCGGGCCAATTCCCGGCAAATTGCAAATATCGACAATCCTTTCGGCATCCACGGGTCCAAAACGGAAAATAATGGGTCCCTGAGGGTATATCTAAGTCCATAAACCATACCCGAAACCAAAAAAGGGGGGGAAACCGGGGAGATCCGGAAAAAAAAGGCCTAAAGGGAGAAACTTTCCCCACAACTGCAGGTCCGGGCTGCATTCGGGTTATTGAAATACAAACCTTTTCCCGAAAGGCCGTCACTATAATCCAGCTCGGTACCAAACAGGTAGAGCAGGTTCTTTTTATTCACCACCACCCGGACACCCCGGTCTTCAAAGATCTGGTCGCCTTCGGCCAGGTCTTGGTCGAAGTTCAACTGGTACTCCAGGCCGGAACAACCCCCGCTTTTCACCCCCACGCGCACGAAATCCTCCATCCCCCTGCCTTCCTTTTGCCTCAGCAGGTCAATATACTCCCTGGCCTTTTCGGATACCGTAATCATCCTGCAAATTTCGGAAATTTCCGCCACATGGCCTATCCTGGATCAGGACCGGATCCCATGGTACATCGGAAGGAACATGCCGGTGACCCCACGGGAAGCATTGCTGAGGAGGAAGGCGATGAGGTCCGCGATTTCCTCCGGGGGCGTCCAACGCTCCGGATCCATTCCCGGCATGGCCTGCCGGTTGGCTTCCGTCCGGATTACAGCAGGCAGGATGCAATTGGCCCGGATTCCATGGGACCTTCCCTCCTCAGCCGCGCACAGGGTGAGGGCGACCACGGCTGCCTTGCTGGCTGCATAAGCGGGATTTCCGGGGGCGGGATGCACTGCGGCTTTGGCCCCGATGGTTACGATGGAACCCCCCTGGGTCCGCATCAGAGGCATAACCGCACGAAGCAGCAGGTAGGCGGATCTGGCGTTCTGATTCATCATGGCATCGAAATCCACGGCTCCGGAGGATCCGAAATCATCCGATCCCAGGAAGCCTCCCGCAAGGTGGACCAGGCCGGAGACCGGACCGACGCCGGAAATAAAGTCCTTCACGCCGGATTCCGTGGAAACATCGGCCGGAACGGTAGTCAGCCTTCCTACTGGCGCCTGGGGCAGTTTTTCCCGGAGCAACTTTTCTCCTTCGGGATTTCGAAGTGCGGCATGGAGTCGGTAACCTTCGGAAATCAGCCGGGAGGTGACCGCAATGCCCAGACCTCCGGAAGCGCCGGTAATTAAAATGATGTTGGAATCCGGGTTCATGGCTTCAGGGTTTTGGTTCAGGGGCAGCCTTCTTGCTATAGGGATCCGGGAGATGGATCTGCATCCAGCGTTCCGGATGGTCCAGGGACTGAAAACCCGCCCTGCGGTAAACCTGGTGGGCATCCCGGGTGGCCAGGGTCCAGCGCCTGAGCCCCTGCATGGCAGGATGGGCCACTGCGCAGCGGACCATCCAGGCCGCAAGCCCTTTTCCCCGGTGGGGCTCCAGAATGAAGACATCGGCCAGGTGGGCGAAAATGGCCATATCGGTAACCACCCGGCAAAAGCCGATCTGATGGCCTTCCAGGTAGATTCCGTAACAAAGGGAATGTTCCATCGCCCGGGCCACGGTTTCCCGGGGAATTTCCAGACACCAGTAGGCCTGAAGGGAAAGAAAACCATGGATCACCTCCAGGTCGAGCTTCCCCTTGTCGGTGCTCAGCAGGTAGGGTCCCCGGGTGCATTCGTAAACGGGATTCATGGGCGGGAAATGGATTTCAGGGCATGACGGATCCGGACCAGGGGTTCCAGGACCTGCTCCAGCAGATCCAGCGGGAGCATGTTGGCTCCGTCCGAAAGGGCCCTGGAAGGATCCGGATGGGTCTCGATAAAGATTCCGTCGGCACCGGCGGCAATCGCAGCCCGGGCAATGGTTGAGATCAGGGCCGGATCTCCTCCGGTGATGCCCCCGGGCTGGTTGGGCTGCTGGAGGCTGTGGGTGCAGTCCACGACCACCGGAACCCGGTGGGCCTGCATCCAGGGAATATTGCGAAAATCCACCACCAGGTCCTGGTACCCGAAGGTGGTTCCCCTTTCGGTGAGCAGGATATGGTCATTACCCTGGCTGCGGATTTTTTCCACCGCGAATTGCATGGCCTGGCCGCTGGCGAATTGGCCTTTTTTCACATTGATTGTCTTGCCGGTTGACGCTGCCGCTTCCAGGATATCGGTCTGTCTGCAAAGGAATGCAGGGATTTGCAGCAGGTCGGCATAAACAGCGGCCTGGTGGGCCTCTGCGGCCGAATGGATGTCTGTGGTTACCGGGATTGCGAACCGGTTCCCGGTCTTTTGCAAAAGTTCAAGGCCTTCCAGGTCCCCGATCCCCGTGAAAGATTCTCCCCGGGTCCGGTTGGCTTTGCGGTAGGAGGCCTTGAAAATAAAAGGGATCTTCAGCCGGGAGCAAAGAGCGGTCGTTTTTTCCGCGATTTCCATCAGCATGGGCTCATCTTCCACCACGCAGGGTCCCGCGATCAGGAAAAAATTATCACCGCTTTGGCGGACCAGGTCCCATGCATCCATCAGGAAAAATTTCACCCGGTCAGGCCAGGAGTTCAGGCA
Source organism: Chitinophagaceae bacterium (assembly GCA_035531415.1). Taxonomy (GTDB): domain Bacteria; phylum Bacteroidota; class Bacteroidia; order Chitinophagales; family Chitinophagaceae; genus JANWKA01. The sequence continues at coordinate 500 of DATKSX010000262.1, read as the reverse complement.
AAAATAAATCCTTTGCCTCAATGAACGGTTTGTTAATCCTGGGAAGGGCCCGGTTACGGGGAGTTGAAGTTAAAATTGAACCTCTGGCCTTGCTGTTAAAGTCACGCCTGAACTGGTAAGACGGGGATTGATCGGGCAGGAATGCATCGGAAGCATGTTCCCGAAGCAACCAAGACCGGTCCGCAGGGCCACTGCATCCCGCTGGCCTCGCCCTGGATGGTCAGGGCCGTAAAACCCTTGCGGGGCATATTCCTTCAGGAAATTTCGAAGACCTCCTGGCCATCGGGGAAGGATTTGAGTTAATGCAACCATTCAGAACGACTCTTCCGTTTCCGCCGGATCAGTTTCCGGTCCCTGTTTCCTGGGACCAGGTTCCCCGGGTTCTACAATTCAGGGGCCTTCTGCTATATTTGCCCCACCAACCATGAACCCTTCCCGTCAAAGAATTCTGGTCATTGGCGCCTGCGGGCAGATCGGGGTCGAACTCACCCTGGCCCTGA
>DATKSX010000261.1:0-5138 GCA_035531415.1 Chitinophagaceae bacterium | reverse complement strand
GAAAACGAATATACCCGCAGTAGCCCCGATCACTATCATCACATATCTTTTGGTCACCTTGATCACCCCGGATTTGTACAGGGCCAGCATGGCCAATACTACGCCAAAGGTGAGCAGGACCGCTTGCATGACCAGGAACGGTGCTTTGACTTTGAATTCATTATTGAGGGCCGCCGAAATAGTGCCGAGGAAGAATCCTTCAAGGATGGCATAGGCAGGGGCCAGGTATTGGGCCCATTCCATCTTCAAGCTGATGATCACGGCGACCACAAGACCACCGATGATTCCGGTCCATAATAGTGGAGCGATATTTCCGCCCCTGGAATATACATTCCAGGAATAGAAAGACGCACCCGCCAGCATCACGAACATGAAAATGAATTTGTTGATGGTGCCGGAAAAGGTCATGGCGGATTGCCCGGCAACGAGGGGATGAGAGTCGAAAATTTTCTGGTTCAGGGCTGGGTTTCCGGTTTGGGAATTAAACAGGGCCATATGATAAAAATTTAGATAAGTTTTTAAAAATGGTTGGTCAAAGGTAAGAAGAAACGCGAAAGAGCTTATGCCGGATTACCATATCCGCCATTATTTGCATAATTTTAACGCTCAATATCAATCCAGTTTTATAGATGCCTGAGTTTCCTGTTCAGCAAGTTGAGGATGTGGTGATCAAATTTGCTGGAGATAGCGGTGACGGGATGCAACTTACCGGAACCCAATTCACCAATAATACTGCCCTTTTGGGCATCGACCTTTCCACCTTCCCTGATTTTCCGGCAGAAATCCGGGCTCCCCAGGGCACGCTTCCCGGGGTGAGTGGATTCCAGCTCCGTTTTTCCTCCAACCGGGTTTATACTCCGGGGGATGCCTGTGACGTATTGGTGGCCATGAATGCCGCCGCGCTGAAGACCAACCTGAGATCCCTGAAAAGAGGCGGAAAGATCATTGCCAATACGGAAGGATTTGACGCGAAAAACCTGCGCCTCGCCAGTTACCCGGAAGGAGTCAATCCCCTGGAGGACCACTCCCTGGAGGGGTACGAACTGTACCGGTTGGATGTAACCCGGTTGACCCGGGAGGCGCTGAAGGACCTGGAAATGGGAACCAAGGAAAAGGACCGGGCCAAGAACATGTTCGTGCTGGGTTTCCTTTACTGGATGTACAACCGGGACATGGTCAGCACCACCAATTTCCTCAAGGAAAAGTTCGGAAAGAACCCGGTGATCCTGGAAAGCAATATCCGGGTCCTTAACGCAGGGTATAATTTCGGGGATACCACGGAAACCTTTACCACCCGGTACAAGGTGGAAAAGGCGAAGATGGATCCCGGGACCTACCGGAGCATCACCGGCAACCAGGCGTTGGTTTACGGCCTGATCGCCGCTTCCCGGAAGTCGGGTCTGCCGATTTTCCTGGGCTCCTATCCCATCACCCCGGCATCGGATATCCTCCACGAGCTGAGCAAGTATAAGAATTTTGGGGTCCGGACCTTCCAGGCGGAGGATGAGATTGCAGGCATCACCTCGGCCATTGGCGCCGCATACGGGGGGCAGCTTGGGGTGACCACCACCTCAGGGCCGGGCATGGCGCTCAAGGCGGAAGCCATGGGGCTTGCCGTGATGCTGGAAATTCCCCTGCTGATCTGCGATATCCAGAGAGGGGGTCCCTCAACCGGGTTGCCCACCAAGACGGAGCAATCGGACCTGCTGCAGGCTTACTATGGCCGCAACGGGGAATGTCCGATGCCGGTGGTTGCCTCCAGCACTCCAAGTGATTGCTTCCAGATGGCCTTCGAGGCAGTCCGGATCGCTGTGACCCACATGACGCCGGTAATCCTGTTGAGCGATGGGTATATCGCCAATGGGGCCGAGCCCTGGAAATTTCCTCAGTCGAAGGACCTTCCGGACATCCATGCGCCTTTTAAATTGAAACTGGAGGAAGGAGAAGACCATTTGAGCCCCTATCAAAGGGATGAAAACCTGGTCCGGCCCTGGGCCATCCCCGGCACTCCGGGACTGGAACACCGGATCGGAGGCCTGGAAAAGCAGGATGTTACCGGAAATGTGAGCTACGATCCTGAAAACCACCAGTTGATGGTCCAGATCCGGCAGCAAAAGGTGGACCGGATCGCATCAGACATCCCCCTTCAGGGAATTGACAATGGCCCCGAAAAGGGAAAGATGCTTGTGCTGGGATGGGGATCGACCTATGGAGCCATCAAAAGTGCGGTGATCCAGTTGCTGAAAGAAGGATACAGCGTGGCTCATGCCCATCTCAAATACCTGCGTCCGTTTCCTTCCAATCTGGGAGACCTGATCAGCCGGTACGAGCAGGTGCTCGTCCCGGAAATCAATAACGGACAGCTGGTCCGGATTATCCGCGACCAGTTCCTGGTGGATGCCAGGCCTTATAACAAGATCATGGGCATCCCCATGACGAAATCAGAGCTGGTTGAAAAAATCACGGAGCTCCTGAAATCCTGATCCTACCTCGAGGCAACTTTGGCCCATCCGTCCCGAAGCGTAACGGTTCTGTTGAATACGAGCCGGTCCGGAGCCGAAGTTTTGTCTGCACAGAAATACCCTTTCCGGATGAATTGTACGGTATCGCCTGGTTTTGAATCACTTAGGGATGGCTCCAGCCATGCCCTGGGGACCAAAACCAGGGAAGCAGGATTGATCAGCCTGGAAAAATCCTCATCCCCTGCGCCTGGCTCCTCCACCCGGAATAGCCGGTCATAGAGCCGGACTTCGGCCGGGATCGCCTGGGGAATGCTCACCCAATGCAGGGTGCCCTTGGGCTGCATCCCGCTGGTATCGCTCCCGCTGCGGCTTTCCGGGATATAAGTGCAATGGATCTCCTGTAACCGGCCCTCCCCATCCTTTTTGTAATCCTCGCAGCGTATGATATAGGCGTTCTTGAGCCGGACAGATAGTCCAGGGCCCAGACGGAAAAATTTTTTGCCGGGCTGTTCCATGAAATCCTCTCGTTCGATCCAGAGCTCCCTGGAGAAGGGAACCTCCCTTTTGCCAGCGGCAGGGTCTTCCGGATTGTTTTCAGCCGGCAGCAGCTCGACCTGGTCATCCGGGTAGTTGGTGATCACCAGCTTCACGGGGTCCAAAACGGCCATGACCCTCCTTGCAGTCCGGTTCAGGTCTTCCCGGATGCAGAACTCCAGGAGGCTGGCGTCGATCAGCGTATCCCTTTTCTGGACCCCGATCCGTTCGCAGAACTCCCGGATGCTGGCCGGGGTGTATCCCCTCCTGCGCAGCCCGCTGAGGGTGGGCATGCGCGGATCGTCCCATCCTTCCACGATGCCCTGCTGGACCAGCTGCAGGAGCTTCCTTTTGCTCATAATGGAATAAGTCAGGTTCAACCGGGCAAACTCATATTGACGGGAAGGGAAGATGCCCAGCTTTTCGATAAACCAGTCGTATAAGGGCCGGTGGCTCACGAATTCCAGGGTGCAGATGGAATGGGTGACCTGCTCGATGCTGTCGCTTTGCCCGTGGGCGAAATCATACATGGGGTAAATGCTCCAGTCATTGCCGGTTCGGTGATGGTCTGCATGACGGATCCGGTACATGATCGGATCGCGAAGGTGCATGTTGGAGGAGGACATGTCGATCTTGGCCCGCAGCACTTTTTCCCCGTCAAGGTATTTGCCCTCCTTCATGGCAGTGAACATCCCGAGGTTCTCCTCCACGGACCGGGACCGGAACGGACTTTCCGTACCGGATTCTGTTGGTGTACCCTTACCCAGGGCGATCTGCTCGGAGCTGCAATCCTCCACATAGGCCAGTCCCTTGCGGATCAGGTCCAGGGCAAAATCGTATAGTTGCTGGAAATAATCCGAGGCATAATGCTCCGAGGACCATTCAAATCCGAGCCACCGGATATCCTCCTTGATGGATTGGACATATTCCGTCTCCTCGGTCTCCGGGTTGGTGTCATCGAAACGGAGGTTGGTTTTACCGCCGTATTTTGCCGCAATACCGAAGTTCAGGCAGATGGATTTGGCGTGACCGATGTGAAGGTGGCCGTTTGGCTCCGGGGGAAACCGGGTGAGTACGCGGCCCCCGTAAAGGCCCCTGGCCAGATCTTCCCCGACAATCTGTTCGATAAAGTTTAATGCCTTTTCTTCGCTCATGGTGGGGCTGTTACAGCCTGCAAAAGTACAAGAATATCGGGGAGCTCATGGCCCGATTTCGGAATTGCACTACTTTTAGGCCCATCGAATTATTGCCCATGTCCGATCCCAAAGAACGTCCCATCCGGGTCCTGGTGGCCAAGGTAGGCCTGGACGGGCATGACCGGGGAGCCAAGGTGATCGCCACGACCCTCCGGGATGCCGGTATGGAAGTCATTTATACCGGACTTCGGCAGACCCCTGAAATGGTTGTGAATGCCGCCCTCCAGGAAGATGTGGATGCCATCGGCATCAGCATCCTTTCCGGAGCCCACAATACGGTCTTTCCCCGGATCCTCGAGTTGATGAGACAAAACCAGATGGAGGATGTGCTGCTGACGGGAGGCGGGATCATCCCTGCAGCGGATATGGCCCGTCTCCAGGAGCTCGGATGCGGAAAACTCTTCCCGCCCGAAACTCCTACTGCTGAAATCGTGCAATATATCCGGCAATGGGTAGGGTCCCACCGGCCATTTTGAATTTATCCTGGGGGCAATTGCCAGGGAGGGATCCTTCCGCATTTCGATTTGTTCCCTTTCCGGATTGAGTCCGGATTTCCGGGTAAGGGATTATTGCCCGGAAATATTCCCTTCCGGATCGCCCGGATCCCAAAATCCCGGTTCACGGGTCTGGCGGATCCACTCCCTTACCCTTTTTTCAACCTGGTCCCGGACCATCCTGGTGCGCTCCAGGATTTCCTGCCTGGTCCCTCGAAAGGAGGATGGATCATCGAAAAACCATTGGATCCTTTTTTTCACCCCGGGGAAGACCGGGCATTTTTCGGAATGAGCGGCGTCACAGACCGTAATCACGGCATCAAACCGGGCCCCGGCCAGGAATACGGATTGGACATCCCGGGTCTCCTTCCTGCTGAGGTCAATGCCAACTTCCTGCATGACTTCCACGACGACCGGGTTGATCTTACCCGGTTCCAGACCGGCGCTTTCTG
>DATKSX010000260.1:0-2401 GCA_035531415.1 Chitinophagaceae bacterium | reverse complement strand
CTGCATTGAGGAAAACCCCTGTGCATCCCGGCCTGTATTATTCGCTCTATGAATGGTATGACCCGCTCTACCTGAAGGATAAGGAAAAATACGTGACCACCCACGCCATTCCGCAATTGAAGGAGCTGATCAATAATTATCATCCCGATGTGCTTTGGACGGACGGGGATTGGGACCTTCCCCCTGAATCCTGGCATTCCCAGCAGTTCCTGGCCTGGTTGTATAATGACAGCCCGGTAAAAGACAGCATTGTCACTTATGACCGATGGGGATCCGGCGTGCATTTTCACCATGGAGGAGTATACACCCCCGAATACCAGCCGGACCAGGATTTCAACGGCCATCCTTTCGAAGAAAGCCAGGGGATGGGTTATTCCTACGGTTATAACAGGGGGGAGGATGCCTGGGACTACAACTCAGCACAGGGCCTGGTCCTGGAACTGGCAGACCTGGTGAGCAGAGGGGGTAATTTCCTGCTGGATATCGGTCCGGACTCCCATGGGAAAATCCCCCCGATTATGGAGGAAAGACTTTTGCAGATCGGAAAATGGCTTTCGTTGAACGGGGAGGCGATTTACGGCACCAGGACCTGGAAGGTCAATTGCCAATGGTCCGCCGGGAAAAGGGATTACAAGCCCAAGCCCCACGATGAGCCCATCATCCTGAAGCAGACCGTGCATCCGGATTCAGGATATGCCGTGAAGGAAATCTTTTTCACCTGGAAGCCCGATACCCTTTATGCCATCCTGCCCTCTTTTCCGCGGGATCATAATCTGGTAATCCGGGGTATCCAACTGCCTGACCTGGCCCGGGCCACCTTCCTGGCCACCGGCCAAACCCTCTCCTGGAAAAACAAGGGCCCTGATGTGGTGGTGAAGATGCCTGATATCGGGCCTGGCCAGATCGAGGCACCCTACGCTTTTGTGGTCCGCCTTTCCGGAGTTCCGGGATTTTCCCCTGCGCCAACCTTCCAGGTAACTTATGATTCCCCCGTCGCCAATCCTTTGGTATCCATCAAAACACCGGTCGCTGAAACTTCGGTGTATTATACCCTGGACGGATCCGAACCCACCACCCGATCGAACCGTTATACCGGCCCATTTTCCCTTTTCCACACGGCAGAAGTCCGGGCGGTCGCACAAAACGGGAGCCTGGAACCAAGTGCGGTGGCAGTAATGCCGGTGACCAAATTGGATTGGCAAAACCCGGTCCGGGTCTCCCACCCCCATCCGGGAATCCATTACAAATCCTTTGAACCAGATCACTTCGATCTGGAGGAAACCGATACCACCCCACCGGTCGATACCGGTATTACCCCGGTCATCTCTCTTTCCCGGAAACCCAGGCCCGAAAAATTCTGCATGTCATTCCAGGGCTATGTCCGGATCCCTAAATCAGGGGTATACAAGTTTTCCACGATTTCAGACGATGGCAGCGATCTTTGGATCGACAAAGTGCGGATCGTAGACAACGACGGGGATCACGGGGAACAGCAGGCCTTTGGGCAGGCTGCACTGAAAGCAGGTTTTCATCAGATCCGGATCCGGTATTTTGATAGCGGAGGAAATAATTCCCTGGAAGTCCGGGTCCAGCCGGAGGGAGGAGGGGAATATGCTGTTCCTGCCGGAATGCTCTTCCATTAGGAAGTCGCCCGGGGTGCGGTCAGGGTTGGGCCTCCCGCGCTGGAGGAGTTGGGGTAATTACCGGCTTCGATGGATGCTTCTTCGACACATACCAGATCAGGCCAAGGCCGACCAGGACAAGAATCGGAGAAATCACTTCGGCCTGAGTGGGCGAAATGCCGAAAAAATGATACCGGTTGTTCACCCGGATGGTCTCGATCAGGAACCGTTCCGCTCCGGTCATGACCAGATAGATCGCGAAGATCATCCCCGGGATGCGGATTCTTTTGCGCAATCCCAAAAGAATCACAAAAAGGATCAGGCACATGAGCAGTTCATAAAGGGGAGTAGGAAAAACGGCCACGGGGAGCACGCTGCAATGCGGACCGAGACAGGAATTCAGGGGAATCCCGTTGTTATTGATGTTATGAGGATAATTGTATGCGAAAAGCCAGTCGGGGAGAAAACCCAGCCAGTGCGGCTGCGGGAAACGGGCATGGGGGATTTTCGCGAAGTTCCCAGACATCTCCTGGAAATATCCCTGGTTGATCTTCAAGGTGGCCTTGTATTGTAAAGGGGTGGCTGGTACCATGGCCCCGAAACGATTGGTGATATAGGCGCTGTTGAAAATGCCCCAGTCCCCGTCTCCGGCCATTTGGCATCCGATTCTTCCCATGCCGTATCCCAAAAGCATCGCAGGAGCGGCACTGTCCATAATCTGCCACCCGTTGATTTTCTTCGAGTGGCCATACCATATCAATGCGACAAATCCAAAGATC